>NZ_JBWYIT010000003.1:0-240403 GCF_056779875.1 Acinetobacter sp. ANC_7634
TTCGATTGGACCTTCAAGGCGTTCTAAAAGCGTTTTTAATTGAGCTGAAGTATTTTGATCTAACATTGCTAACGTCTCCAAAGGAGTAATATTTATTTGATAAAGCTATATTAGAAGAAATACAAAAATAGGTAAAACAGTTAGTTTGCATAAAGACTATCGAAAAATTGAATTAAAAAATCATTCATTTAAAAATGAATGATTCTTTTATGATGGTCGTAACAGTACAAACTTTAACTATATCTCCAAACGTTGAGTGATCGTTTGAATTCTGCTTTTAAAACTACGAGCTAATCCAAAGAAAATAAGTATTAACAATAACATGATGGCTGAGAACACCATTAATATCATCTTGACGACTTCTGAAATTAGTCGTGCCTGATTTGCCCGATGATCTATCGCTTTTGCCCAAGGAGTAATAGATTGACCATAAACTTGTTGCTGCATTGACCATAACTGCTCTGCATTAAAACCATATTCGACAAACTGTTTTTCATTTCTTTCAGCTTGCGCAAGTCGAGCTAAATATGTAGTTGCTAGCTTGGTATCTTCAGGTTTGTGAATCAAAGCCACTTGCGCAAGGACGTAGGCTTGTATAATTGGATTGACCTGTTGTTCAGTCATGATGACAGCAATCAGACTTTCGTGAATCGATTTATCATAATGACTTAATTGATATTGTTGTTCCAACGACTCATCATTCAAGTCATATTGAACATAGGTCAAACCTGACCAAATTAAAATGACAGCAATTAACCAACCAACAAACTTAAGTACAAATGATTGAAAGCGCACATAGAAAAAACGTATTTTCTTTAAAAAATGAACGATAAAAAAAGCACCAATGACTGAGCTAAATACTTTTAGAATGAACCAACCTAACCAAGATATTAAATTAAAAAAATAGTCAGGCTGATGTTGGTACACGTTTACGACTTCATCTAAACTATGTGGCAAATGAAGCTGCTGAACAGTTTCACTCATGCCCATAAAACCATAAATCATGTCCTGATGAATAAAAAGCGACACGACTGAAATGATGAATACACTGGTACTCAAAAATCCCCATAAATTAAGTATGCGATTTCGTTTGTACAATTCAGGCAATCTTTTCTGAATCTCAGTCTGCGCCACAAGATATTCATTGGTTTTATTCAAATTTAAACCTCAAGAAATTAGTGTTTTAGCTGATTTTGACTCGAATCCAAAACAAGTTGTTGAAGATTTCCTTGCAAAGCCTTAATACGGATTGATGCCTCTTCACGTTTTTGCATCCCTTCTTTCTGAATACTAATAACATCATTCACTGTTTTAATGAGGGTATTTTGAACATGTTCAAGTGTTTCAATGTCAATCACTGAACGTTGATTTGCTCGAGCAGTATCGACTGAATTCTGGTGTAATAAATCTGCATTCCGTTTAAGTAACTCATTCGTCGCATCATCAATAGTATTAGCCAATTGGACGCTATTTTTTTGCTCCTGTAATGAAATCGCTAAACTAATTTGATTTTTCCAAGCAGGAAGCGTGATATTTTTTATCGCATAAAACTTATCCACCAACATTGAATTATTTGATTGAATAATTCGAATCATCGGTAATGTCTGCATCGCAGATTGTTGCAATACCTGTAAATCACTCACTCTTTTTTCCAAATTGTTTGCTAAGTGATTTAAGTCGTAGATTTTTTGATTGGTTTGCGCATCTTGTTCTAGCGTACTCAATTCAGCTATTTGCTCTTGAACTTCTTGTTGTTTAATTTTCCCTGCAGCAATATAAACCCCTAATTGTTTATATTCATCCTGCACACCATCAAACATACGATCCAATGTATTTACACGGTCTTTTAAACCTTGTTGAGAGGTTTCAATTTCTTTAACTAAAGCATCTATTTGTTCTTTAGTGGTATTGAACTTTTGATCAAAACTCTGTTTAGCACCCCTAAATCGATTTAAGATACTACCCAAGAAGCCTGAACTTTTAGCAGGACTTAAAATACTGTTTGTATTGAGCTGTTGAGCCACTGTAACGACTTCATTTAACTTTTGACCTGTTGCATCTAAATCTTTATTTTTAACTAGATCCAGTAATTCATCCGTATAAGTCGCTGTTTTAGTCGCGATATTTTTCCCATATTCAGCAACCGTAGCATGATTCATATCAGCTAGTTCTTGGTGAACTGATTCGACTGCTGCAAGGTCTGACGTCGTCAACCCAATTTCTTTTAAATCTAACTTGGAAAACTTTTCCTCCGTAGAGATTAAGCTTAAGGATTCATTTTTCTTTTGAATTGGAAAATCAGACATAACACACCTTATTCTTTAATTAGTGATTTTTTTAGAGATCGAATCAGTTGTTCGCGACTTTGATCTAACTTTTCAATATCGACTGCGCCATTTTTAATTTGAGTTTGCTCAAGATGATATTGCCAAGCTGGGATTAATACTTGCTGCGCTTCACGAAAACGATCCGTCAGAGTTAATGAAAGTTGTTGAGTCAATTGCATTTGCATGAGAGAAATATCATTGTTTGCTTGTACCGACTCTAATGTTTGTATTTTTTTAGCCAATCGCTCCTCAAAGTTATCGAGTGGATGGCGATGATGAGAAAAATCTGTGTATTCTGTTAAAAATTGTCTTGCTGCTTGAATGTAGCGCGCCATTTGCTCTCTCAAACCAACTGCTTGCTGAAATCGAGAACTAGACTTTTGGATTTCAATGTGAATACGTTGGGACAGCTGATCAGCATCTAGAATGAGTCTATCTAAATCACGAATATAAGAAATTTGACCCGCACCGAACTCCAAATCCAGACCTAACCACTTTTGGAGAGCATTAAATTTTTTTTGTTTTAATTTCTTTTTGGATTGATTCAATTTTTGAATAATATCTGAAATTGTTTCGCTTAATTTTTTATTTAAAGTGGGGTCTATACCTACCAATAGAGCATTTTGTGCCTGCACAATATGTTCAGCATATAAATTAAGTTTAGACGAATCAGTCAATAAAGGAACAAGATCATGCCTCTTAATTGAGAGCAAATCCGAAGGATTAACTTCAATTTGATTTAAGGGTATAAGCTCATTAAAGGATGACATGGGTGTAATTTAAGAAAGTGATCAGCAATCTTCAAATGTAGCAATAAACTGTTCAAAATATACTATTTTTTTGCAAAATATTACACAAAATCAAACACAAAAAAAGCCAGCAAATGCTGGCTTTTTTATTAATGAGGTTTAGATTTTCTCATTCTAAGCCAACTTAAACCAATGAGTCCTAAAAGCCCAAACCCACCTAGGCTACCCCCTCCACTCGTACGAGAACTTCCAGGACCTGTTTCCGTATTTAGAACAGCTAATGTTCCCTCACCTGATGAAGCGCCGTCTGCGTCCAATACTGAGTACTTCAGATCATAGGAAAAGACATCCAAATTATTGTTCAACTGAACTCGAATGTTTCCACCATAGCACTTTTTAAAACGGTCATTAGCACATGGCTCTACCCGATCCGCGATAATTGAAACGGGATTCGGTACTCTTGCAAAATAAATTGATACCTCATCCCCATTAGCATTATGGTAAAACTCCTTTTTATTTGGAGGATTGATTGCATTTCTGTTGCCATCACCAGCATCACTCGCTTCAGCCAGTAAATTTACACTGATTTGAGTCGATTTTTTTGGATTGATTGTATATTCCACACGTTCAGGAACAGTTGGCACGATATTGATAAAATTACCAATTAAATATGCACTTGATGTTTTTTTACTGTCGCTTTTTGAAGTAAGCGTATATGTACAGAATTCAGAGTCTCCACTCGGTGTTATGCGACCATCTGTTCTATACATCACTATCTGCTTAAGCTGCGGTTTCCACTCACATTTCAACCGATCATCAAACTTACCTAAGAACGTTTTATCGATATCTAATTTCCCAACTCCCACAACCTCAACTTTGACATCATAATTATCAACATTAAGATGCTCAATTTTTCGCACCTTACCATCAGGAGAAACAAATTCATCCGGTAAATTCAATTTAAATGGATCGAACAAAATTGGACGATATTGATTAAGATTATTTAACTCATTCAAAAATGCTTTTTGATCGGTGAGCTCCTTATTATAATAATCAATCACTTCTTCTTTGGTTTCAGGATCGGCAATAGCTTCTTCGAATGCTTTAATTCTATTCTCAGTTGATTGCTTTATCTGAACCAGTGATTCATTTGCTTTACTTAAATTGGAAACAGTCAACTTTAATGTTTCTATCGCACCAATATCGCAAGTATTGGGAGTCGCATCTAAACTGTTGAGCGAGTCCAATCCAATCCGATTAATACCTCGTTGATCAAGCAGCGAACAACCATCAGTACCAAAATCAACTAAATCTGTACCACTAGAATTAATCTTCGGAAAAAAGACAGGATGAAAGTTAGTATTCTCATCATTAACTGGTAACGATGTTGAAAACAGATCATTGATACTCAATTGACTAACATCAAGACTATTTTTTTGTGCATTTTCTGACGCTTTTGCTGGTAGATCACAGTCTATAGATGGATTACTCAGTGGAATAGCATTTGCCAATAATTCAATACCTGCTGACTCAACTTGGCTCACATCACCGGGACTATATATACAGGCTTTAGCCTGATTAAAACCTATCACATTATGATTTAAGGCTTTTGCACCTGTATTTCCATACCAAAGCACAGATCGCGCGGTATTCGCGATAATCGTATTACTATCGAGCTTCAAAATAGAATTGGGACTCAAATTTATTTGCCCCCCATCTGTTAAATGATCACTAAATTGAAAAATTTGACCTTGTGTAGTATTTAATACATTGGAAGAGATTGTATTTGCTTGCAATTGAGTTGTAGGTTCACCACAAAATGAGAATAAACTGTTTGAAGCTGTATTTCCATTTTCGGTAATAGACATACGGGATAAATCAATCTTACGACGTGTGAACACAAGATTATCCAAACAAGACATCGCGATAACAGCGCCTTGCTGAGCTGTATTACCACTCACCCACCCGACTGAATAACTTAAAGAGCTATCACTGTCATTCAAAAATATCGCTCCACCTCTTAATGCAGAAGAGCTAGTGATATTTACATTATATAAATCAGTCTCGCCTCCCAATAGCAAAGCGCCACCGTTGGTAGATGATTTACCATTTCTCAGCTCTATATTTCTTAAACTCAAACTCGGTCGATTTAGATTGGTCGTATTGAAAATGCGATGTGTATTTTGACCATTAATTATAGTTTGAATTTTAGTTTGCGCAGGATAACTATTTGAAATGACATTCGGTTTGGAATAATCGACAGGCTCTTTACCCCTAATAATCACTGAAGAAGTTGGCTGAAGCTCTGCATTCAAGCTATAGGTACCAGCTTCAAGCTGAATAATGTCAGTTTGTACTCGATCCGTATTACCTTTAGCACAACCTCCATAAGCTCGATTAGTCGAAGCAGCCGTCAACGCTTCTCTGAGTGAACACTTTGCATCATTAGTACCGTCTTCATCATCAAAGGTAGTGACATAAATTATTGTATCTTCAGCAGCCATCAAGGACATTGCAGAAAGGACTGCTAAGGTCAAAAAAGCTTTTCTACTTTTCAACATACGATTCCCTTATTATTTTTTTCTACGTATCGCGATTAAAGTCATCAGACCTAATACGGAGATTAGACCTAGCCCCCCACCAGAAGTTTTTACTTTATCGCTTGTATAAGTATCTCTGGGGTCTTGTTTAATGACAGTTGGAATTTCGATATAAGGATTCATTGACTCATTCAATTGACGTGTAGATACAACGACCAAAACTTTAAAATCATCAGTTCCGTGCCAATTCCCTTGAGGTGTATAAGTAAACTCTCCATTTTGGAGTAGTTCAGCTTTACCTTTACTAGGAGAGTTATTTTGTTGGATGATCATACAGCCCGCTTGCCATTCTTCTTTTTTGGGATGAGGTCCGACTAAGGCATCACATTGACTAGCAGGTATTAGCTCACCATCTCCTAGAAAATCATTAATATTTAACTTAACAATTTCTCCGTAAAAGATATCCTTGCCAAATCTGCCTGAAGACGTACTTGACTGAATAAGTTCGATCGCGCCTCGATCACACAAAATACGATCCTTACGTGCGTTGCCACGCTGATCAACTGTTTCACATGATGTACCATTTGAATCTGGTCCACGATTAATGATCGGAGAATCTGTTAATTGTCGATAACTAGGCAACACTCTTGGGCGGAAATATCCTAAAGCATAGCCAGAATAGACTTTGAATGGACATAAAATGCCAGATGAATTAACATCACACTCACCTTCTACATCAGTCCCAGCTAATAATGTGCGCTCGCCCAGTTGTTCTGAAGCTGTGCCCTCACAACCAAAACCATATAAATTATTGTTTAAATTTGATTGATCTATTGCAGTCTCTACACGACAGTCTCGATTGCCATTTTTTGCAATTATATTGTTAGTAAGCAATGCCTTCTTAAACGGCGCATTAAAAATCAAGCCAAAATCATTAAAGACCAGCGTATTGTTATTAAGTGCAATACCATCCTTAACATTGATAATATAGCCCTTATTATTAAAAATTGTTGAATTGGTCACTTTGGCATAATTGAGATTGGTCACCTTAGTTTCATCTTCACTCAACACTTTATGGCTATAGATTGCGAAACCTTCTGAATCTGTTGTCTTATTACCTTTAATAACAGAAGCACTAATGTCAAAATCAGGATATTCACTATACAAAACAGCACCTTGTTGTGCTTGATTGTTTTCCAATAACGAATTAACTAGATTCACTCGCGCGGAACGAATTTTGCTAGTTTCGGATTCAATAAATGATTCAACATTATAAATCGCACCGCCAAAATTCGCTTTGCCATTGATAAGATGGCTTTTATCAAATTTTAGCCGTTCATAATTGAGAATTAACCCACCTTTTTCTTTGCATACTGATGCGGCACAACCTTGCAAGGTAATTTCGTAAAATTCCACACCAATTGCAGCATCTCTAATTTCATCATCAGCTTTAGGACGAATTCGCTCAATATGGAAAATTCGATCAGTACCCTTCATTGTTATGACGGCATTTTTTGTACCAGGAATATCGTCAACAATGGTAGTTTCATACTGCGTTCTAAAAACCATCGGTTTAGAGATGCGAACTTGCTCGTTTAGGAGATATTCTTTCGTAGATAAGATAATATTATCTGTGGCATCTTTACCACCACAGCCATTGAGACCTGCTTCAGGTTTACCCTGATTAATATATTCAATTGCTTCACGCAACGAACATTGATCATCATTTTTGGTGATATCTTCAGTGGTCGTAACCACAATATCTGCACTGAATACATGCCCTGTTGCACACAACAATACAAGACCTAAGCCCCGTCTGAGCATTACCATCTCCTTAATTTTTCTTTATTTTTTTAAGTAGCGAACTTTAATTATGTAGCGCTATTTGTCCATTTTGACTAATCTGTCACAAATTTTTAGAATTCTCAATTATTTTTAAGTAAAAAATTGCCGAGTTCAGATAAAGTCTACATTTTGAGTTTTGAATAACATTTAAAAAGCATTTAAGCACTATACTGATCGATGAGCGCGTAGATTTGCTTAAGGGTTGCGTTGGATAGCTTAACTTTTTCACCCTGTAGTAACTTTGATAATTGATCAACCGTTTGTAATAAGGTACTGGTCTGTATCGGGCCATTGGTCAGCAGATAATCAATAATTAAAGGATCAAAATGCACACCTTTACGATCTAACACAGAATGTAATAAGGCATAGCGGTCAGCGTAGGATTGACCTGTTGGCACTTTAACACTCACCGCTTGAGTTAATCTCGACTGAAGATCTGGTAATTCAAGTTTCAATTCAATTGGCGCAGATCTAGATGAAAAGACTAGTTGTCCTCCACCATCATTATTATTATTTATTAAATGAAATACCGCCTTTTGCCAATGCGGTACACCACTGATCGCTTCAATATCGTCTAGAGCGACCAAATCATAGCGATCCAATGAAGTAATCGCCTCAATTGGAGCATCGAGCAATTCTAGCAATGACACTTTAATTGCAGATTTCCCCACATCTAGATATGAGTCACATATCGCAGTTAATAAGTGACTCTTACCTGTGCCCGCACCGCCATAAAGGTAAAATCGATTCATTAATCCAGCATGAAGTTGGCGAACTGCATCAATGACGGGTCCCCAACCTGGGCCGGAAAAATCACTGATCCGTGCATCAAGTTGAGGTTCTATATCAAGTTGCAGTTGCCGCATAAATGCTTGGTCACCTTAAGGTTCTTTATTTTGTTTCTGCACATCGATTTTTTCAGATGTTGCAATATCTTGTTGATTATTGATTGATTGTGGTTTGAGATCAAGCTCAATATCAACCTGATCGGTTTGGATTGTAATTTCACCCCCACCATGATCAGCTAAGGCAACAGCTGGCGTACCATAAATTGTACTCCTTTCATAAGTGTCACGTGCATGTCGGAGCAGTACCACGATTACAGCTGCAACAGGTAATGCAATCAACATACCCAAGAAACCAGCCAATTGTGCACCAGCCAATACAGCGAATACGACCGCTACTGGAGAAAGACCAATTTTATCTCCCAATAAGAATGGCTGAAGCACATAACCTTCAACAGCTTGCCCTACCATGAACACCACTGCAACTAAAAGGAGTTGAGTCCAATCCATACCAAATTGGAAGAAAGTTGCGATCACGGCAGCAATAATTCCTACTGCAAATCCTAAATATGGGATGATACTTGCCAAGCCTGCAATCATGCCAATAATCAAACCAACTTCCAGACCAATCAGTTGTAAACCAACGGCATAAACAATCCCCAAAAGGATCATCACGAGGAATTGTCCTTTTACAAATGCGCCTAGTACGCTATGGCATTCACCTACGATTTCAAGCGTTGAAGCTTCATAAGGACGTGGAATGAGTCGACGCAAACTATTGAGCATTCGATCCCAATCTAAGAGGAAATAAAATGCAATAATTGGAATCAGTACAATTGTCCCACCAATCTGAATAAAATTCAGACCAGATTGTGCCAATTTGAGTGCCATCGCTTGGATACTGTCAGCACTATAATTGGTTTGAACATACTCCATAACAGCTGCTGAAATCTGGTCTACATCTAATTCTAGTGGCACTATATTGAAAGTATCTGATAACCACGGTAAGAAGCTATAATTTACCCAATGAACTACTTTCGGGATACTGGATTTAGCATACATTAGCTGTTCCCAAATTAATGGAACCAAATACCACATTGCCCATGTGATCACGACGCCAATACCAATAAATACCAAACTGATAGACAACCAACGAGGTAAACCTATCTTATGCAATCGATCAACCAATGGACTGAAAAGATAAGCTATTAAAAATGCACCAATAAATGGGATTACGACCGGTTTTAATAAGTATAAAATCCAGAGAAATAAAGCTATCCCTGCAAGGATAAAAACACGGCGTAGGGTACGATCTACCATAGAAACTCGCCTTTTTTAAGATTATTCGTTATGTAAAGGAAAATATTTTAGTAAAGATAACATTTTAGTGCATAAATAACATAAGAGTTTCGTATATTCAGGTTATAATCCCCGCGCGAATGCGGAGACTTCAATATGAGCAACTCAACTTCTACCCCAAACACTGGTTTAAGCTACAAAGATGCAGGTGTCGACATTGAGGCGGGCGACGCGTTAGTCGATCGTATCAAATCTGTCGCTAAACGCACGACTCGTCCTGAAGTAATGGGCGGTCTTGGTGGCTTCGGTGCACTTTGTAAAATTCCTAAAGGTTATGAAGAACCTGTTCTCGTATCTGGCACAGACGGTGTTGGTACAAAATTACGTTTAGCATTGAATTTAAACCGTCATGACACAATTGGTCAGGATTTGGTTGCAATGTGTGTGAACGATTTACTTGTCTGTGGTGCTGAACCACTCTTCTTCCTTGATTATTACGCAACTGGTCACCTCAATGTTGATGTCGCAGCAAATGTAGTGACAGGTATCGGTCAAGGTTGTCAACTTGCTGGATGTGCGTTGGTCGGTGGTGAAACTGCTGAAATGCCAGGCATGTATGAAGGTGAAGATTACGATTTAGCTGGTTTCTGTGTAGGTGTTGTAGAACATAGTAAAATTATTGATGGCTCTAAAGTTAAAGCTGGTGATGTATTAGTTGGTGTTGCTTCAAGCGGCGCACACTCTAACGGCTACTCTCTTCTTCGTAAAATTTTAGATGTAAAAAATGTTGATTTAACTCAAATTGTTGATGGTCGTCCACTTGCTGATGTTGCAATGGAGCCAACTCGTATCTACGTTAAACCTATTTTAGAGCTTCTCAAACAGGTTGATGTTCACGCGATGGCACACATCACAGGTGGCGGTTTACCAGGTAACTTACCTCGCGTATTACCAAATGGTGCCCAAGCTGTAGTAAACGAATCTTCTTGGGAATGGCCTGAGCTGTTCAAACTTCTTCAACGTGAAGGTGGTGTAGAACAATTTGAAATGTACCGCACATTCAACTGTGGCGTAGGTATGGTTCTAGTTGTTGATGCTGCTGAAGCTGATAAAACAGTTGAATTCTTAAATCAACTCGGTGAAAAAGCATGGACAATGGGCCACATTGTTGACAATGCTGAATCTGTCGAAGGTGCAGACGAAAAAATTCGTGTGATCTTCGCTTAATCAGTTTATTGTTAAAACATGATTAAAATTGCTGTTTTAGTATCTGGTAACGGATCAAACCTACAAGCATTAATTGATGCAAACCTTTCAGGTCAAATTGTCGGTGTGATCTCGAATAAACCTGATGCTTACGCACTTGAGCGTGCTGCTCATGCCAACATTGCAACTGCAGTGATTGAACATAAAAACTTCCCAGATCGTGAAGCGTTTGATGATGTTCTGCACCAGCAACTGCTCGACTGGGAAGCTGATCTTGTGGTTTTAGCGGGCTTTATGCGCATTTTAAGTGCTAAGTTCGTTAAAGCATGGGAGGGTAAAATGATCAATATCCATCCCTCTCTGCTGCCCAATTACAAAGGAATGCATACACATCAACGTGTATTGAATACTGGTGATCTATGGCATGGTTGTACAGTACATTATGTCACTGCAGAACTAGATGCAGGTCAAGCACTAGCTCAAGGCGTACTCAAAGTTTCTCACCATGATAATGTTGAATCTTTAGCAGATCGTGTACATCAACTTGAACATTTAATTTATCCTCAAGTTGTAGAATGGATTTGTAATCAAACCATTCAAGTCACATCCGAAGGCGTGCACTATAAAAATCAAATTTTGAAAGGTCCAATACAGTTCTGTCATATTTGATTTAAAAAACGCAGCTTAGGCTGCGTTTTTTTGTGGCGTCAAAATAGTTTTTAAATGCGCAGCCAATTGCTCAGGATGTTCAAGTGGGAACATGTGTCCACCTTCAAAAATACTAAAAGGCACACCAAACTTTTTCCTCACTTTATGAGGGAATTTACGTGCTAAGAATGGACCTTGAGAAGCAACAATTAATTGACTTGGAACTTTGAGCTTAGGTTGAGGCAGCCACCATAATGAAGGATTGGTTCTAAAAATATCCACTTCAATAGATTTTGGAATCGCCAACTCAACGCCGCCACGCGTTGGATCTTCAACTAATGCAAATTGAATATAGTCATTAAAACATTGCTCATCAAATGCTGCATATAGGGCTTTTGGTCGAAGTAATGTTGCAGCTTGCTCTCGACTATCCCAATGATCACGTCGACGTTTAGACAATGCCGCTGGCGACATTTGATCCACTGCTTTTAACTTCAAAGACTTTGCAATATGCATAGCAAATGATTCTAGCCCCATAATAAGAGGTGGATCGAGAAGAATAGTTTGACTAAAAAGTTCTGGGCATTTCAAAGCAGCTTTGAACGTCAAAACTCCTCCTAAGGAGTGCCCGATACCAATCACTTTACGACCATGGGATTTCTGAACAATATTATCAATCACTTGCTGTGTCATACTTTCCCAGTGTTGATCTACAGGATAACGTTGATCAACACCAAGATTGGTCGTATAAATCACATCGAATTGATCAGACAAAGCATCAAAAAATTTTTGATAAACTTTCGATGGAACCCCGTTGGCATGAGCAAAATGGATCAATGGTTTCATTGGATTCGATTCACCTGCTCAGATTGAATCTGCTTGGAAATTGAAGAAGCAAAACCTTGACCAAATTCACTTCCAAGTCGTCCAATCACAGAATCAAAGGGGCTACGTTGAATAGTATAATCTACCGTTTTTTCGACTTTTAATTCGCGTTTCAGTGTGTGAATACTGCCAATCCGATCTGCGATACCGAGCTTCACAGCCTGCTCACCAGTCCAAAACAAACCTGAAAATATAGCAGGATCTTGCGATTTCAATTTATTGCCACGACCTTTTTTAACTGCATCAATAAAATGTTGATGAACATTATCCAATACACCTTGTACGTGTGCACGTTGTGCAGGATCAACTGGTTGTGTCATCGACAATAATGCTTTGTTCTCACCTGAAGTCATGGTGCGATCTTCAACGCCAAGTTTTTGCATCAAACCACTCACTCCATAGTTTGGCATAATGACGCCAATTGAGCCGACTAAACTTGATGGATTAACAATAATTTCATCCGCTGCAGACGCTATGTAATAAGCACCTGAAGCACCTGTGTCACCAATTAATGCATAAAGTTTTTTATCTTTATAAACCGACTTTAAATATTGGATCTCTTGCCAAATTTCATCAGACTGAACTGGAGATCCACCCGGAGAGTTAATATTTAAAACAACAGCTTGCGATTGCTTGCTTTCAAATGCTTTTTTCAAACCTTTGATCGTATCTGCACTATTCACACTTTGCTGGTCTGCAGCAATCGTTCCTACAATATCGACTGTAGCAATATGCTGTGATGACACCGCACTATCAGTGGAAGTCGTTGAACAACTTTTCCCCATGACCAAAACTATAAACAACAGATATGCGAAAGTAAGAAATTTAAAAAAGATTCCCCAACGTCTTGCACGTCTCTGTTCTTCTACAGATGCGAGAACAGCTTTTTCTAAAATTTGCCATTCTTTTCCGTTCGGTTGGTTATTTGGTTTTTGATTTTCATTTTGTGGTTCAGGCGGCCAAGCGGACATACATACCATCCAAATTAAATTTAAGCTGACATTATATACAAGGAATGAGGTCAAACTATTTATAAGTCAAGATTTAACATATAATAAACCCAAATCACAATATTCTATGAACTTACCAAATTTTGAATCTAATGCCTGAAACCAAAACATCGACCACAACCCGCCTGTTAAATTTCTTCAGTCGCCGTCCGATTCGTTTTTCTCGTTTTTTTGCAAAAATGCTTGCAGGGCTGATTAATACGCTAAAAATTACAAAAACTACGAATACCATCCGCCTCAATATCGACATTTGCTTACCGCATCTTTCTGATGAAGAAAAACATTTAGTGACTCGTGCAGCGGTAAGAAACGAACTTCAATCTTATATGGAATTTTTTAGTATTTGGGGAAGCTCAAACGAAACCAATATTTCACGAATACGCAATGTCACTGGTGCTGAATATTTTCATGAAGCAATGGCTGAAAAGAAAGGTATTATTTTACTCGCACCACATTTTGGTACATGGGAAGTCATGAATGCGTGGTTCGCACAATATACTAAGATGACCATCATGTATAAACCCATCAAGAATGAAGAAGCAGATCAATTTGTGCGCCAGGCTCGTAGTCGAGAACAAGCAACTTTAGTCCCTACAGATGAGAGTGGTATAAGACAAATTTTTAAAGCCCTTAAATTAGGGGGGACAACTGTGATTCTTCCAGATCACAATCCTAAACACGGTGGTGAAATGATCGATTATTTCGGCATACCACTCGAGTCCAGTAATTTAAGTGCCAAACTCATCCAAAAAACTAAAGCCAAAGGCCTTTTAGTCTATGCAATTCGCAATGAAACTGAAGATTTTGATGTATTTATTGAACCAATGGATGCTTCGATTTATGAAGGCACTCCCGCTGACGGAACGTTAGTAATTCACCGTGCAATAGAAAGCCTGATTCATCGTTATCCTGAACATGCTCATTGGAGCTATAAACGTTTCCGTGCAAATCCTGATCTACATAACATTTATCGTATCCCTGCAGAACAAGCCAGAGTAAAAATAGAGCAAGTCAGAAAAGTAAGTTAATCTATGGGGATATTCCGAGTTAACCACGCTTTTTGATCTCGATGATATCGAAATTGTACATCTCTGTTTTTATCGAAGGTCATTCGAATGCTGCCCTTCGATTGGGTATCGAGTAGCGGAATATTAAGCGCTTTTAAACGCTCTTTGACAACAGGATGGGGATGATTATAGCGGTTATCAAAACCAGCCGATGCAATGGCAATTTTAGGTTTGGTATTTTTTAAAAAGTCGTAAGATGAACTATGTCGACTGCCATGGTGTCCTAAGATTAAAATATCTACTCTAAGTTCAGGATACTGCTTTAAAATACGATACTCTGTCTCCCACCCTGCATCCCCCATAATCAGAATATGCTTAAAATCGTTAGCATAGGGTAATGTCAGATACATTACGCACGAAAGCTCATTACGATTTTGACTGACAAAATTTAATTGTGATTCAACTGGTGAAAGAAATTGTATATTGATCTTACCCAATTGTACCTGTTGATGCTGTCGACAATAATCAAATTCAACATACTGAAACCTATCATCTTTTTCATTTGAGATAACTTGATCAATTTGTATATGTTTTCCAATAGTGCGGTATGCTCCAGCATGATCTTGATCAAGATGACTGATAAAAACTTGATCTAATTTTGATATGCCACGTTGAATTAAGAAAGGGACAACTACATTTTCTCCGATACTAAATGTATTCTCATCAAAGCTCCCGCCTGTATCAACTAAAGCAGTTTTCCCTGATGACTGTAAGAGTATGGACTGCCCCTGCCCTATGTCCAAAATTTCAATGATATCGTATCCATCATCACGTTTAGGCATCAGCAATGCCACACCTAATACGGGTATCCATAATCGAGGGATTACATTCTTTGGCATAAAGAACATGAATACTGCCAAAGCGAGCAAAAACATTTGTGCTTTCGTTAACGCTACCCATTTCAATGGATTGTCTAATATTGCTCCCAGCTTAGTCAGTAGCACCAAAAGAATCGATATCAATACATCAGCCAGATGAAATAAAAATTGACCAACAAAAGGAATAAAGCTGAGACAATAGCCCAGTACTTCCAATGGCACGATCAAGGTACCAATCATTGGAACAGCAACTAAATTAGCAAATGGCGCAAATAAAGAAATCTGTTGAAATATCAGTAGAGTGAGTGGTATCAGTGCAATAAATATTTTCCATTGGGATTGCAAAAGTATTTTAAGATACATTTTTGCTTTATCTATAAAACGATGCTTATTGATTAAAGCAGTGTTTTGCTGTTCATGAACGATCGTTTGGTATACACGAATCAAAATCAAACATGCGCCGTACGAAAGCCAAAATGCAGCAGATAAAATACTAAAAGGGTCTAAATAGAGCATTAAGCTTGCACTGATAAGTAATAGTACAAAAGGCTTAATCTTAAATTTAAATAAAATAGCGATACTAATTAGACAAACTGACAATGTAGTTCTTAATGCAGGAATTTCGAGCCCTGAAAAAAAACTATAAATAATTACCCCACATACGAAAGGGATTAAAAGTAAATATGGTTTGGGAACTTTTAGAAAAATATGAGGACGAAAAATTGATACAAGATACCTCATGAACCATGATAATAAGCCAGCAAAAATTAGAACATGTGGACCTGAAATAGCCAATAAATGCGTAATGCCTAGTTTTTTAAATAATTCTTCTTGTTGCTCCGTCAATAGACTCTTATCACCTGTGAGTAACGCGACTAGCAAACCCTTATTCCTGAATACTCCCTGTTCGATATCATCCCTAAAAGCTAAACGTGCTTTTTCAATGCTCAGGCTCAATCGTGCGATAAGGCTCCGATGCACATCGGTTGAAGATAAATAACCTTCAGAATATAACACCGCTTCACTTACAGGTACGATCCAATCTACACGCATTGTTCCAGCTATATTTTGCTGCAACAACCATTTCTCTTGATCAAAGACCCCATCTACTGCATAACTATGTGCGGGTCTTAATTTTCCCGTAACTTTATAATAGCGCCCTAGTTCTAATGTCGTATCAAGTTTTGACTCTCGCAAATATAATAATAGCGTTTGAGATTGTCCTTGCTTCTTGTCGATCACTTGCGCACGCTGCTGTATTGATCGACCTTCCTGATCCATTTTCAGCTGATTAATTTTATTGATATAAACAACTATTTCTTTTTCTTCAATATATTGAACACGTTTATCTAAATAATCGTGTAAGGCTGTTTTTGCATGTTGATGCCCCAAAACAAATGTGATCAGACAAATTCCCGTTAGCACAAGCATTCTTGATGATGACTGGACAATACTTGAGGTGTGAGGATAAATGAATCGATCAGGTTGCCTTATTAATCGTAAAAAGTAACCCATGATCAAAATGATACTTGCCATACCCAGCAAGAGAGTTGAATATTCAGCTTCACCCTGAAAGCTGATCGTAGCAACACCAATGATCCAAAAGATGAGAATAAATATTAAAAACATCTAACTTTTATGTTTATTTTTCTTAAATAGATTAAAGCCCACCTAAGTGGGCTTTAACAAGACTGTTAATCCGATTTTGAGCCTATACCCACAATCCATCTTGCATATGCAAAATCTTATCAGCAGTTTGTGCGAGCTGTTCATCATGGGTCACGATGAGCATTGCCATATTAAATTCTTTACGCAGATCTGAAAGCAATTCAAAAATTGTGACGGCAGTTTTACGATCTAAATTTCCAGTAGGCTCATCTGCCATCATCAATTTAGGTTGAGCCACTAAAGCTCGTGCAAGCGCAACGCGTTGTCGCTCACCGCCAGATAACTCACCTGGTTTATGCGTTAAACGATGTGATAAACCCACTTTATTCAACAAATATTCTGCACGTTCTTTTACTTCTTTAAAATTTGCATCTTTACGTAACATCAGCGGCATTGATACATTTTCTAAAGCCGTAAACTCAGGAAGTAAATGGTGAAATTGATACACAAATCCGAGGTGTTCATTACGTAGGAAACCGCGTTCAGCTTCGCCTAAAGTGTCAAAACGCTGCCCATTAAGCATCACTACACCTTCGGACGGACGATCAAGCCCCCCTAATACATGTAACAGCGTACTCTTACCCGAACCACTTGATCCAACAATTGAAACAAATTGTCCTTGCTCAACAACTAAATCCAATCCCTTAATCACTTCAACAGTTGATTTACCATCTGTAAAATGTTTATGAATATTTTTGGCTTCTAAGACAATATTACTCATAGCGTAAAGCCTCTGCTGGTTGAACTTTGGCAGCACGCAGCGCTGGATAAATTGTTGCAAGGAAACTTAGCGCTAGTGATAAGCTAACAATCACCACCACATCTTGCCAACGTAGATACGATGGTAAATAGTTAATGAAATATGCATCGAATAAATTTAGTCCAAAAGCGGTGTTCAGCCAGCCAATAAATCCACTGATACTCGTTGCAAAGATGATACCTAGTGCTGCTCCTGCCAGTGTTCCTACAACACCAATCACCGTACCCTGTACCATAAAAATCTTAGTGATCGTTGCTGGTGAAGCACCTAAGGTTCTTAAAATAGCAATGTCGGATTTTTTATCAGTAACCACCATCACCAGTGAAGATACAATATTAAATGCTGCAACCAAGACAATCAGGAAAAGTAAAAGGCTAACCATTGCTTTTTCCATCTGAATCGCACTAAAGAGATTACCGTGCGTATAAGTCCAATTTGATGGATAGAAATTGCCTGGTAAATCCATAACAACTTCTTCAGCGACTTGTGGTGCTTTGAAGATATCATCTAGCTTCATACGGATACCTTGTGCACCATCCGGCAGTCTCAACAATGTCGAAGCATCATTTAGCGCGATGTAACCCATCATCGAGTCCACTTCCGCACCAATACTAAAAATACCGACAATTTTAAAACGTTTAAATCTTGGAACAACGCCAGCGGGTGATGGTGTCGCTTCAGGTAATACCAATGTTACATTGTCATTGAGACTTAAACCTAAAGCATCCGTCATCTGCTTGCCCAAAACAATCCCGAACTCACCTTTCTTTAATGAGTTGAGGTCGCCTTGAACCATATGATTTTGAATAATAGATACATTTTTTTCATAGTCAGGCTCAATACCCGTGACCATTATCCCTGCGACCTGTCCTTGGGCTGTTAACATCCCCTGCAACTGTGTAAAAGGTGCAACACCCGTCACATGTTCATGTTGGTCTATTTTCTTTGCAAGCTCAGGCCAGTCTGTTAGAATTTGTGTAGAGGAAACAGTCGCTTGAGGTACCATTCCCAAGACACGGTTTTTTAATTCACGATCGAAACCGTTCATTACAGATAACACAGTAATGAGAACAGCGACGCCCAAAGTCAGACCGATCATGGAAACTAAAGCAATAAAAGAAATAAAGTGATTACTTCGCCGTGCGCGAGTGTATCTCAACCCTATATACAGCGAGATCGGTTTAAACATACCATCTAGTCCGAGGTGTTTTAATGAAAAATCTTCAGCATCAAAGTGGCAATATTGAAAGACGCGTCATGTCACGTATTGATGCTGCCTTAAGAATAAATTATCAGATCATCACTAAAGATGTCGCTTTGAATGATCCCTATGATTCAAATTTTGTACTACCGCGCTATTTTCTCTTACTTGCAGAATTAGATCAATTTGATCATGCGCTTATGTACGAATTAGAACAATTAAATCAAAAAGATCAACAAATTGCTCGGATATTATCCTTATTTAATCAAAAATTAAACCTGATTACGGGCTCACTTTACGACTCTATTGTACAAACCATGTTACCAGTACCTACTCAAGTCAATTTGTCTGAAACGGGTTTTAGTTTTTATGCTGAGCAACATATCCCTGAACAAACCTATATTCATATCACATTGAGTCACCCTGAAAATGATTTTCATATCGCTGCAACTGCACAGGTTGTCTACAGCAATCAAGAAGAAAATGGGCTGTTTAGAACCGGTGCATATTTTCTAACGTTACATCCCCAAGACAAAGTAAAGTTAACAGAAGCCTTGAAGCATTTAAAAAACTCACAGAATCGCTGAGCATCCAACTTAAGGCTTTAATACTTTTTGTTTAAATTTCTGATTCGCTTCTATATCCCGATAAAAATACATAAACAATCCCAGAAGTAGGATCATTGCTCCCAGTATCATACCTAGCGTTAATTTCTCATGATTAAATGCAGCGCCTACACCAAGTGCTAGAACTGGAGTCATTACATTTGTCAGTGACAATGTCGTCGGTTGGATTTTTTTGACCAAATAGAAATAACAAAACATAGCCACTAATGAAGCCATAACAACAGAATATATGATCGCAAGTAATGACTTCATTGAAGGTAATTCAGTAGGTAAATATTTCCATATAAATGGCACAATTAAACATGCAACAAAGGTAGAAACCAGTATTGAACCTGTCGCCTGTGCCATCGGTGCTACATCAGCATTTATTTTTTTTACCCAAAAAATTGACATTGCGTATGAAAAAACGCTAAGCAACATTAAACCAATTCCAATGGGATGGATATGTTGTGATGATCCAGTAAAACTGATCACTACGAGCCCAGTAATCGCGACGATCATTCCTAACCATTGCAGCTTATGCAAATCTTGTTGAAAGATAAATTTTCCAATAAGCCCCGCCATAATTGGTGCTAATCCAAACATCAGTGCAATCATGCCAGAACTTAGATAATCAGTAGCTACATAAGTAAAAAATTGTGAACCAATCAAGCTAAATGAACCAGCAAAATAACTATGCAATGCAATTGAATTTAAAGGAAATTTTACCTTTAAAACAATGAGAAGCAATGCCGCGATAGGCAGTGCCAAGCCTAATCGAATCACCAATGCCCACATTAAATAAATATCTTCTACACTCCACACAATCGCAAGTGGAGTTGTTGCCCAGATGATGACCAATAAGGCATAAATGAGCATAAGTTTAGATTTTTCTGGCATGTGAACTCGATTGATAAGATAAATCAGGCAGTTTTTCTTTTTTGTTTTTGAATCGTTTGATCCAAAGCACTTGAAAATTCACGCTTATCTCTTTCTGAAATTGGCGGTGGTCCACCGGTTTGAACGCCAGCCCCTCTCAAAGTTTCCATGAAATCACGCAAATGTAATCGTGCCTTAATATTAGCTTCTGTCCAAATTTCACCACGTGGATGAATTGCAACGCCACCCTTTTCGATGACTTGAGCTGCTAGAGGAATATCCTGCGTCATGACAATATCATGCTCTTTCATACGTTCGATAATTTCTTTATCAGCTTGATCTGCTCCACTCATCACCTGTATTGAATTAATACGAACAGAAGGAGTTATTCCTACATTTTGATTGGCGACAAAAGTTACTTCAAGTTGATAACGATCAGAAGCTCTTAAAATGACTTCACGCAAAATTTTAGGTAATGCATCAGCATCCACCCAGAGTTTAAATGGCAACACGCCTCTTTCCTTCGTTGTCTTACCACGTCATCTTATCAAATTTTACAGATGGCTGGTTTGATATGATGAATATAAAGCGGATCGTTTTTTTATAGTGAGGACCTTCTTTCCATGTTATTTAAATACATGAAAAATCTTATTGTTGTCAGTTTAATCAAAATTAAAACTAATTGATTGTTTTTGCTTAATGTATGAACGATTAAAACTTTTTTTGATACGAAGCTTTTGACAATTGAAATGTCTATCCTTAATATACAAGCACCTCGCAACGTCCCTATCGTCTAGAGGCCTAGGACATCGCCCTTTCACGGCGGTAACCGGGGTTCGAATCCCCGTAGGGACGCCATTATCGTTTCATACGATCACTCAATATTCAAAATTACTATTATTTCATTGAAGAATTGTAGTTTTTCACTACAATAACTCGCTTCATTTGTTTCGAATTTTCAATCCTATGCACTCATCTCCGAATGATGCTTCGCATCAGGGCAATTCTGCGCCTTTACAACGCGCTATGAGTACTCGACATCTGGTTATGATTTCGCTTGGCGGCGCAATCGGAACTGGACTTTTCTTAGGTTCGGGTGAAGTCATTGCACAAACGGGGCCTGTTGGTGCCATTATTTCTTATATCCTTGGCGGGATTATCGCCTACATGGTTATGCTGTGTTTAGGTGAGCTTGCCGTTCATATGCCTGAGTCTGGTTCGTTTGGTGCTTATGCCAAAAGATATATTGGACCAGGAACAGGCTATACCATCACTTGGTTATATTGGTTAACTTGGTCGGTTACATTAGGAACTGAGTTTACAGCCGCCGCCCTCCTCATGCAGGAATGGTTCCCAGATAGTTCCATGTGGATGTGGACTATAGTCTTTGGTGTATTCGTATTTGTTTTAAATATGATTTCCACAAAATGGTTCGCAGAATCTGAATTTTGGCTGGCCTTAGTTAAAGTTATTACTGTTGTTGCATTTATTCTCTTAGGCCTACTCGCAATTTTTGGTGTAATTGGCTATCAAGGTTACGAAGCTGCGCCTTTATTTAGCAATTTAACTGCACAAGGTTGGTTCCCTGAAGGTCTATTCCCAATTTTTGCTACGATGCTTATCGTAAACTTCGCATTCTCTGGAACAGAATTAATTGGGGTTGCTGCTGGTGAAACTAAAGACCCAGCTAAAAATGTTCCTAAAGCGATTAATACAGCGATTTTTCGTCTGTTGATTTTCTTCGTAGGTACAATCATTGTAGTAACGTCACTTCTTCCACATCAAGAAGCTGGCTTAGCTGCTGAAGGTGTGAGTAGCTCTCCATTTGTGACTGTTTTCCAGCATATTGGTATTCCCTATGCAGAAGATATCATCCGTTTTGTAATTATTACCGCTTTATTATCAGCTGCTAACTCTGGTTTGTTTGCTGCGTCACGCATGATGTGGTCTTTATCTTACAAAAAGCAGCTCCCTGCAGTATTTTCTAGAGTGAATGCACGTGGTATCCCCTATGTTGCAGTGATCGTGACAATGATCGGTGGGTTACCAGGCTTATTGTCAGAACAATTCGCACCTGAGACTATTTTTACCAATTTATTAGGTATTGCTGCTTTTACAATGGTCGTTGTGTGGATGAGTATTTGTTTAAGCCAATTTAATTTCAGACGCGATTGGTATAAGCAAGGGCGCAAAAAAGAAGAGCTGGGCTTTGCTGCTCCATTATTTCCAATTGTCCCAATCTTAGGTTTTGTGTTCTGTTTTATCACATGCTTAAGTATGGTATTTGATCCAAGTATGCGTATTAGCTTTTTCGGGTGTTTAGCGTTCATTGCTGTATGCTATGCCAGTTATTACCTGTTTTATCACGATAAATCTTGATTTTGAAATAGCGACTTCGGTCGCTATTTTGTTGCTTAGACAGTTCCTATTTTTCCAATGCTTTTCTAATATTTCTTGGAGATTTGATCTAAATTTAGCCTTTAAATTCAATATTGTTTTATTTTCATACGAACACACCATTTTTTTAATTTTTTTGCTGAAATGCGTTTGACACCCCCCTATTTTCACCCTATTATACGCCCACCTCTGAAACGTCCCTATCGTCTAGAGGCCTAGGACATCGCCCTTTCACGGCGGTAACCGGGGTTCGAATCCCCGTAGGGACGCCAATTTTCAGAAGTAGATTTTATTAAGTCCCTATCGTCTAGAGGCCTAGGACATCGCCCTTTCACGGCGGTAACCGGGGTTCGAATCCCCGTAGGGACGCCATTAATTTCAATTGAAATAACATGGTTTAAAATATATTTCTGCACTGTCCCTATCGTCTAGAGGCCTAGGACATCGCCCTTTCACGGCGGTAACCGGGGTTCGAATCCCCGTAGGGACGCCATATTCGAGATGATACATCTCATAAAAAAGCCCAAGCATTTAAGACTTGGGCTTTTTTTTTATAACTTAGTCACCCTAAAAATCGAACACAAAATAAACAACATTATCATCTTTGCAGGTTATGGTGGTTTAAACCCTTAATAACGCTTGGAGAAGATGATGTTGGACAACACCGTACTTAATCCCCTAGCATCCCCATCACAATTAAATACAATTAGTCCTAAAACAAATAAAGACTGGGTTGAGTTTTTTTTAGACCCTAAAGTGAATCGTGAATGTAAAACAGAATATGCCGAAAGCTATGTTCTTTCACTATTCGATCAACTCAATACGACTCATTTATCGTGGATTGATCAGGTAGACCAAGTTAGGCAACATATACAACACGAACATGATCAAACTTGTTCTAAATTTCAAAGTTATCTAGATCAACGAAAATCAGGCCTTGGGCGTGACTACTTTCCAACCATCTCTCATGCTTTAGAGTTTTTATATAAAGTTGCTCCAGTTAAATATGCAGATGGCTCATGGCTATATTCATCTCTTACGCACCCCTCTTTGTTTGAGAACAAAGATCTAAGCTATATCTACTTAGAAGAACTTGGCTTGGGAGATGCTAAAGCAAATCATGTTTGCATGTATCAAAGCTTACTACGACATTTCGAGCTTGAACCGTACATTAATTATTTAGATGATATTTATTTTGAACAAGCCGCTGTTCAACTTGCTCTCGCATATATATCACATGATTTATTTCCACTGGTAATTGGATTTAACTTGGGTTATGAACAATTACCACTACACCTGTTAATCACCAATTATGAGTTAGCAGAACTTGGAATTGATCCTCATTATTTTAATATTCATATTACAATTGATAATGCACACAATGGACATGCTGAAAAATCAATACAGGCATTTATTGATCATTATCATCAAGCTCAAGATAAATCAAAATATCTTGAACTGGTGAAAATGGGTTTCCAAATGAATGATCTTGGCTTGAGCTCAACAAATATCATCCGAGAAATTGATCTGACTCAAAGCGTTTATCAACTTCTGCAAAGAAAAGCAGTTGTCGGTCAACATATCCATAACCAAAAATGTCAATTTAATGGCAGATCAATTAACGAATGGCTCGCTCAACCTGAATTAATATCTGAATTTATTCAAATCTTAATTGATAAACAATGGATTATTAAAAACAGGCCTGTCGAAGAAAGTCGTTTTTGGAAACTTATTCACGATAGTGATGGCAAAATGTTTGGTGTGTTTAATGCAACTGAGAAAATGCTGATCAAAGACTGGATTCAAGGGGAATCATTAACTGTTCGTTTAAAAAGAATGCCTGTAACAGGAGATCAAAACTGGCTATCAAAATACAATAATCAACATGAACTTGAACAGATCAAACATCAATGTCATTCATTAGATGATACAAACGATAAACTCGCATTATTAATTCCATATCTATCACCTTACTATCATCCACGAGCGATCGGATTATGGGCAACCCAAGAAGTCTCTAAGTTACTTTTCCCTTTTCAAACACTTGCGCTTTAGTTTTAACTCGCCGCATAAAATAAGGAGCCATAAAGGCTCCTTATATGTATTGATTTATACTATGCAGATTTTCTTGAATTAACTTTGCCCTGAATGATAGCCTTCACATTTCCTTTTGCATAATTCAGAAAAACTTTTAAAGGTGAAAGTTTTGGATTAGGTTGATTACCCTCACCAATCGCTTTGAATTGTGCCGCATACCAAATAATTTCCATAATTGCCATTTTATCAATAAATGGAATCCCTGTTTTAATTGGTTTTACTGCATATCTAACATCGTGTCCTGCAATCAAACGATCAGTTAAATCCGTTTCTACAGCGAGCGGGCGTGCAATTCCAATAAAGTCACATGCACCACTTTCTAAAGCATCATTCATCCCTTTAACGGTTCTGAATCCACCTGTAACCATCAGTTTGCATTTTACTTCTTGACGTATTTTCTCTGCGAAATCTAAAAAGTAAGCCTCACGTGCAATGGTACTTGCTTTACGCTGTTCAGCTTTAGCACCTGCCATTGCGGGCGCTTCATACGTACCGCCTGAAATTTCAATTAAATCGATTCCTGCATCATCAATAGCTTTAAATACTTGAATCACTTCTTCTTCAGTAATTCCACCTCGTTGAAAATCTGCGGAATTCAATTTCACTGAAACGATAAAATTCTCGGATGTTGCAGCTCGAACAGCTTTATAAATTTCTAATAAGAAACGCATACGATTTTCAATGCTGCCACCCCATTGATCATTACGCTTATTGGTCAGTGGCGATAGAAATTCACTGATTAAATATCCATGAGCACCGTGTAATTGAACACCTTCAAAGCCCGCTTTTTCGCAAATCGCTGCAGAGGTTGCAAACCTTTGGATTAGATCTAGGATTTCCTCATGCTCGAGAGCCCGTGGAGTAGCAAAGGTAGTAGCCAACATAGCACTAAATGGAACAGCAGACGGTGCAACAGTTTCTTTATTTAAGCCTTTAGGACACTGTCTGCCCGGATGAGACAATTGAACAAGCTGGACCATACCATAACGTTTACCTAGGTCAGCCCATGCCTTTAATTTAGGTAAATCTCGCTCATTTTCGACCACGACGACACCAGGCTCATTCTTCGCACGTAGATCAACCATCACATTTCCTGTGATTGAACACCCTAAACCTCCTCTTGCCCAAGCTTCATACAAGCCTGTGTGCAAATGATTTGGTTCACCAGCAGCATTCGCTAGAGCTTCACTCATTGCGCCTTTAATAATGCGATTTTTGAAAGTTGTATTGCGAATTTGAATCGGCTCAGCAATTTTACTCATCTTGAAGTTCTCAATTTTGTGCTTATCTAAACCTAAAACCAATTAGGCGTGACTTCCCTGAATTTCAGTCTAGAATTGACAATCCTTCTTGTCAAATAACTTTTATAAACTACTTTGTATAAGATGTTGCGTATAAGCATGAATCGGTGCACGGAATAAACGTTCTGTCTCTTGAATTTCTAAAACTTTTGCATCTTTCATCACCATAACTCGATGGCATAACGCTTTCACAATTTTCAGATCATGACTAATAAAGATGTAACTGATCCCTGTTCTCTGCTGTATATCTTGAAGTAATTTCACCAATTTTATTTGTGTATTGCGATCTAATGCAGACGTTGGCTCATCTAGAATGAGTAATTGAGGTTTCAGAATCAGTGCTCTGGCCAGCGATACTCTTTGTCGCTGTCCACCCGACATTTGATGAGGATAACGATCAAGAAATTCTTTTGTGAGATTAACCTCTTCAAGGGCTTGAATCGCGAGATTTAATTTTTCACTCTTTCTCAATTTTTTTAATCTTAACCCTTCAGTTAATAATGACAAAACATCCATTCTTGGATTGAGACTCGAAAAAGGATCTTGAAAAACGATTTGAAAATCTTTTCGATGCGCTCTTAATTTCTTGTCAGACAACTGATTGAGATTGATACGATTTAATTCAATGGTACCTGTTGACTCTATGAGTCGTGCAAGCGCGAGTGCAGCACTGGTTTTTCCAGACCCACTTTCACCTACAATACCAAGCGACTCTCCTTGTTTAAGCTGGAAACTTAAATCTTCCACCGCTATAAATTGAGTTTTAAATACATTCAGAAAATTCAGCTTAGGTGGATACCGCACTCGAAGATGTTCAGTATTTAAAAGTTCTTTGGCCTGTTCACTGATAGCTGAAATCGAATCAAACTGCTGATTAAGGAGCAGTCGAGTATATTCATGGCGAGGCTGCAGGAATATTTGAGAGACATCACCCTGTTCAACTGTGACACCTTTAGACAAAACCAATACCTGATCAGCATATTGTTGCACCAACCTTAAATCATGACTAACCAAAACTAAGGCCATATTTTTTTGATGCGCTTGGTCTTTAATTAAATTTAAAATTTGTTTCTGTAGTGATACATCAAGGGCTGTTGTTGGTTCATCTGCAATTAAAATTTCAGGTTCTGAAATCAGAGCTGTTGCGATCATCACCCTTTGACGCTGTCCACCAGACAACTGATGTGGATATCGCTTGAGGATGTCTGATGAATTCCCCAACCCTACATCACAAAGCACTTCTTCTATTTTTTTTCGAATGGTTTTTTTCTTAAGCCCCATCAGCCATAAAGGTTCTGAAATAATTTTTTCAACGGTATGTAATGGATTAAGTGCCGTCATTGGCTCTTGAAATATCATCGCGATCTTATTGCCACGTGTTAAGCGCAACTGATCTTCGTGTTTTAGACGCAGATCTTCATTTTGAAATATGATTTCACCACTTAAGTCTAGAGCGCGATCTTGAAGACCTAGAAGACTTAGACAAGCTAGAGATTTTCCTGAACCACTTTCACCAACAATCGCTACTGTCTCACCCGCATTTAGCTTAAAAGACAAATCAGTTAAGATTTTTTGTTCATTCAACTGAATATTGAGCTTGTTGACTTCAAGTATTGGTTTAGCCTCTTGGATCAAATGCATCTCGAGCTGCCTCTCCAATATAAATAAGAATAGATAACAAAACTGCTAGACTAAAAAATCCAGATAAAACCAACCACGGTGCTGATAGATTATTCTTACCCTGTAATAAAATTTCACCAATTGAAGCTGTATCAGGTGGCAAACCATAGCCCAGAAAATCCAAAGCTGTAAGTGCGGTAATATTAGCGGTAAGAATGAAAGGAAGCTGTGAGAGTGACGAACTTATAGCATTGGGTAAAATATGTTTGATAATAATTTGACTATCTGTAGCACCGAGTGATCTCGCAGCTCGCACATAGTCCAAATTTCTGGCTTTCAGAAACTCTGCACGAACAAGACCAACTAACGCAGTCCAACCAAACATCAGCATAATTAAAAACAGCCAATATACGCTTGGTGTAAACATGCTCACTAAGATCATCACAATAAATAACATTGGTAGACCACCCCACACCTCTAACAGCCTTTGACCGATCAGATCCAACCAACCGCCAAAGTAGCCTTGGATAGCACCAATGGTAATTCCTATGAATGCAGATCCAATAGTAAGTGCAATGCCGAACAGCAAAGAGATACGAATACCATATATTAATCTTGCCAAGACATCACGACCTTGATCATCTGTGCCTAACCAATTCACGGAGGTCGGTGGAGATGGTACAGCTTCTGCCAATTCATAATTAGGTGTTTGATATGAAAATGGGATGATAGGCCAAATCTGCCATCCATGCTCATTAATCAATTCTTGAACAGCTGGATCTTTATAATCAGCCTCAGTCTCAAAGACACCACCGAATGTTGTTTCAGGATAAGGCTTAAAAATTGGGAAATAAATTTCTTCTTTATAATAAATAAGTATAGGTTTTTCGTTGGCAATAAACTCTGCCCCCAAGGATAAAATAAAGATCGCGATAAATAAAATGAAGCTGAAGAATCCGAGTCGATGTGACTTAAATTTTGAAATTCGTTGATCGAAAAGTGGAGACATTATTATGCTCCTCGACGATCAAAATTGATTCTTGGATCAATCAATTGATATAGAACATCACTGAGTAATCTCAAAATTAGACCGACCAACGTAAAGATAAACAATGTTCCAAAAATCACGGGATAATCACGCTGCTGAATTGCCTCAAATCCGAGCAATCCCAAACCATCAAGATTAAATATAATTTCTACAAATAGATTGCCAACAAAAAAAATTCCGATCAGTGCTTCAGGTAATCCTGCAATAACGATTAACATGGCGTTACGGAAAACATGATTGTATAAAACGCGTTGCTCGGTCAGACCTTTAGCACGAGCTGCCGTCACATATTGTTTATTTAATTCTTCCATAAAAGAGTATTTTGTTAGATATGTGAGGGTCGCAAATCCACCTAATATAATAGTAAGGACAGGCAATGTAAGATGCCAAAAATAATCTCTAACTTTATCAATAAAACTGAGTTCTGCAAAATTCTCAGAGACCAATCCTTGTAATGGGAACCATTGTAAATACGATCCCCCCGAAAAAATCATAATAAGTAGAATAGCAAATACAAAAGTTGGCACTGCATAACCTACCGCCAATATTAAGGAGGTCGTTTGATCAAACAGACTGCCATGTCTTTTCGCTTTGCAGATCCCTAGAGGAATGGCGATACTGTAGATCAGTAAGGTACTCCATAATCCAAGGGAGATCGTGACTGGCATTTTTTCCAAAATTAATGTTGTTACTGATTTATTTTTAAAAAAGCTCGTTCCAAAATCCAGTTGAAAATATCCTTTGAGCATTTGAAAAAAGCGCTCATGCACAGGGCGGTCAAATCCATATTGCGCTTTGATCTGCTCGACCATTTCAGGACTGAGTCCTCGCGTACCCTGATAATGACTCTGAAACTCATTAATTTGAGATGCCGAACCAGACACAACACCAATGCCTTGAAACTGCTCAGCTCTCTGTATTGCCTGTTCAACAGGTCCACCAGGAGCAATTTGAACGACGGCAAAATTGATCAGCAGTATCAAAAATAAGGTGGGAATGATCAGCAAAAGTCTTTTAAGTATATAAAGACCCATAAATTTAACCTTTAACGTGAGCCTTTACTTCGACCAAGATAAGCAGACACTTTGCGAGCTTGCTGTTGATCTACCCACCAATAATCTTCACCAACAGCGAGTTTGGGTTTAATCTGTGGCTGTTTATACATATTCCAATACGCATACCATTCACGATCATTTCCATAAGTAAGTATCTGATAATATCCAGCACGTAATAAACGATCCAAGACACGTGTATTTAATATTAATTTTTCACGATTAGGTGCATGGATAATACGTTGTATAATTTCATCTATAACGCTATTTTTCACACCAGAAAAATTATAATTTCCCTCTTCATTTGCAGCATGACTACTCCAAAATTGCGCTTGCTCATTCCCAGGATTTAGTGACTGAGGCATCACCATCGTGGTTAAATCAAAATCATATTGACGCATCCGCTGTAAATATTGAGGCATATCGACTTGCCGAATCGAAACTTGAATACCCAATTTTTTTAAATTTCGAATATAAGGCATGAGCGTCCGTTGTAAGCCCTCTTGATGAAGAAGCAATTCTAATTGAATTGGTTTTCCATCACGCGCATGCAAACTACCATTTTTAAATGAATACCCCTGCTCAATTAAAATTTTCCGAGCAGTGAGTAAGCCTTTACGATTGTAACCTGTACCATCAGTGACGGGATATTTCCACGCTTTTAATACCCCTTCTCGTTGTAAAGGATGTAACCGAGATAAATAAGGTTTTAATATTGTTAATTCTTTTTGACTTGGTACTGACTTTGCTTCGAGCTCACTAAACTGAAAATGACTTTGTAAACGTTGATATTGTTGATAAAACAATGCTTTATTTTGCCATTCAAAGTCATAAGCATAGGTCATTGCTTGTCTAAAATAGATATCGTTTAGGGGTTTTTTTCGTGTGTTTAAAACGATACTTTGTGTCGGAGCAGGGTTTTGTAAAGCTACACTATATTTTTTAACCAATCCTGAGTTAAATGCTGGAAAGTTGTATTCCGTCTTCCATTTACGAGCAAATTTCTCTTGGTGAAATGTATATTGTCCAGCTTTAAATCCTTCAAATGCAATGTCCGAACTACGGTAATAAACATATTTAATTTGATCAAAATTATAACGACCGCGATTTACAAGTAAATCCTTAGCCCAATAATGGGGATTACGCTGATAGGTAATACTACGACCAGCATCAAGATTTTTAATTGTATATGGCCCTGATCCTAAAATGGGTTTGAGTGTTGCTCGACTAAAATCTTTAGATTGCCAATCTTTTTTAGAAAAAATTGGCATCTGTGAAAGTATTGCTGGCATTTCAGTATTTCTTTCTGATTTAAATACCATTTTTACGGCATGTTTAGACAGAACCTGAATTTTATCTAAATCAGACAAATACATCTGTAAACCGGGATTGGTTTTGGTTAAATACATTTCAAACGTGAATTTAACATCCTCAGCCAGTACAGGAGATCCATCACTAAATCGAGCACGTGGATTTAAATAAAAAATCACAAATTTTGTTCGGGTTGGATCAAACTGAATTTTCTCAGCCAAAAGTGGATAAAACACATTTGGTTCATCTAATGACTTGGAAAATAGCGTATCGAACAAGTAATTTGTACCTTCAACCCAACTTCCTTGCCCATTCATACCGTTTAGATTATCAAATGTCCCATCAGCCGCTTTTACCAACTTTCCACCCTTTGGTGCGTCTGGGTTGGCATATGGCATCGCATCTAAATTCAGATATTTCGGTTTTGACTGTAAAGCAATATAAGACGTCGTTTGAAGATTTGCCCATGCACTGATATGAATGGGCAAGAAGAGGAAAATAAACTTTGCTTTTGACAAAGTTGATGAAATGCGCATCTCGATATGAAATTCCTGATTGCTTAAGCAGACTTAAGAATGTGGAACTTTAATCGTAGCACCAATCTGTAAAGGTGTGTTTGGTTTCAAACCATTCATTTCTGCAAGCTGATCAATGTCTATACCAAATCGATTCGCAATTCTGTACAGGGAATCACCACTACGGACTTTATAATCTGTGACCACTTTAGGAACTTGAATAATTTGGCCTCTTTGCAATCCAGCACGTAGGTTTAACTTATTGAGATCTGCAAGTTCTTTTGCAGTCATGTCAAATCGTGTAGCAATAACATGAAGAGACTCGCCTGATTTGACAGCATAATCCTCTGTATCACGCGATTTTGATTGACGGACTGGTGTTTTTTCTGTACTTGCAGCCGTCTTTTCAACATCGCCACTTACTTTTAATTTTTGACCAATTTGAAGGACTGATCTCGCATTTAGATCATTCTGCGTAAGTAATGATTGAAGCGGCATATCATATTGTCGCGCAATACTTGCTAAGGTCTCTCCACTCTTCACAGTGTGAAACTCCACTTTCTCAGCAACCGAATTATTTCGTGTCGAACTCTGCTTAGTGGAAGCTTTATTTTCATCTTCTTTCAAATTCAGCTTTTGCCCAACTTGTAATCCAGCATTCGTTCGCAAGCCATTCATTTCTGCTAACTGTGCAACAGAAAGATTATATTTGCTTGCAATGGCATTCAGGCTATCGCCTGATTGAACAACATATTGCTCTGGTACTTTAGATCCCGTTGGTACTTTAATGGTTTGACCAACCATCAATCCTTTTTCAATATCCAAATTATTCAGTGTCGCCAACTCAACAACTGTTAACTTATTCGCATTTGCAATGTTGTACAACGTATCTCCTCGTTGTACGCGGTAAGTTTCAGTCTGAATTTCAGGTACAGTTTTAGCATTACTCGCGCGAGTCGTTGATGAAGCTGTAGCAGATTGCACTTCTTCTAAAGGAACATTAATTTTTTGCCCCACGTACAGGTTACTGTCAGCTTTTAGTCCTGAGCTTAATGACGCTAACTCTTGAGTCGAAAGTCCGTATCGATCAGCGATTAACTTTAAGTATTCGCCACGTTTAACCGAATAAGATTTCGTTTGAACCTTTGTTGCAGCTTGTTCAGTTTTGCTTGATTTAGATGCTTGAGACTGGATTAGATTTAACTTCTGCCCAACCAGTAAATTACTATTGATAGTTAGACCATTCAATTCAGCCAATTGTTGGACACTCAAATCAAACTGGTTTGCAACACTAGTCAGACTATCATTTGCTTTTACAATATAACTTGTTGGCTTTATATCCGTTTTCTGAGCAGATGTCACTGGCTTAGCATCGTAGAGATATAGGGTCGCACCTACATATAAGGTTGCATTTGGATCTACTTGGTTCCATTTTGCAATATCTCTCCAACTTACGCCATTTTTCATTGCAATAATTGCCAGCGTGTCACCAGGGAGTACCGTATACGTACTACGCTTACCCTTAGGTGGTTCTACAACCACTTCACTTTCAGTTTTCTTAAATGCCTTACCTTGATTAAGCTGGGCTTCCTCAGAAGTAGGCAATGTACTTTCTGCTACAGATTTAGGATAAGCAAAGCCAACTTTAACTTCTGAACCTTGTCCTGCTGCCACAGACTGACTTGTCTGAATCGCAGTTAATTTAATCTTGCCATCTAAAGGATCGACGATCTCAGTACCTTGAGGTGCAATGGCACTAATCTCTCTAACGACTTCCGCTTTTTCTGCTTCAGTGGCCTGTGGCTCAATGACCGAGGCAATAATTTGATCAGAACTCGTAGTTGTTGTGGTTTTTTCAGGTGCAATTGAAGCTAAGATTTTGGCTTTTTCTTCAGCAGTGATTTCGGGTTCGACACGTACAGGTTTAACATTTTGCGCCGGTGTAACAGCAACAGGTATACGAGGTGCGCTTGGCACCACTGCCGAAGCAGCAAAAGCTGCCAATGCATCAGAACCAGAAGGAGTCCTACCCTTCGAAGTTGAAATTGTTGTAGATACTGAAGGTGTTTGAGTATTATTAACTGGCTTCGCTGTTTGAGTTGCCAATACGGAAGCATTTGAAGCTTTTGGTGTATTTACTGTCGTTGTAATTGTCGTTGCTGGCGTAGATGTAGAAACAGGGCTTGAAGCGCTCGCCCATAGACCTGTACTGCTTGGTTTAAGTGCTTTCAATTTACGATCAATATTTGGATTTAAATCTGCTGGAATTAAAATTCGCTGTGGACTTTGAGGATCAATAATATCACCACGATGCCCTGGATTCAGTTGATAAAGTTCTGCACGACTTAAGCCTGTCAGAGAAGCAATTTCGTTTAAACTCGCACCTGCTGGAACTGGAACTTCTCTAAAGTGAGGACGATTCGCAATTGGTGGTAATCTTACGCCATACTTTTCAGGGGATTTGATAATCTGTGCAACCGCAAGGAAACGAGGTACATAGTTCATTGTTTCTTGAGGTAAACGTAATGACCAATAATCTGTAGGCAAGCCAGCAGCCTTATTACGGTTAATCGCTTGTTGAATACGTCCAGGACCAGCGTTATAAGCCGCTAAAGCTAATTCCCATGAACCGAATTGGTTATATAAACTTCCTAAAAACTCGTAGGCTGCACGTGTAGACTCAACTACATCACGGCGTCCATCATACAAATTGGTCTGTCTTAATCCATAAATACGACCTGTACTTGGGATAAATTGCCACATCCCTGCAGCTGCCGCTGAACTCGTTGCAGCAGGATCATAGGAACTCTCAATAACGGGAAGTAAAGCAAGTTCAGTAGGTAATCCACGGCGCTCTGCTTCCTTTACAGTATGATAAAGATAACGAGAAGCTCGAGCGGATAAACGATCCAGATAAGGCTGACGCGTAATAAACCAACTTCTTTGAGCATCAATCCGTGGATCCCACTTTGTTTCATCCATTTTAAAACCAACGGTCATACGTTTCCAAACATCGCCGTGCTTTAAAATAAGTAAACGATCACCTTCAACTGCACGCATATCAGTTGCAGATAAAAGATCTTCAAGTGAATCTAAACTACTGGCATCTAACATGCCGAGTTGATTCGACTTTTGCGTCTTTGCGGAAGTGGGACTCGCTGTACAGCCAGTCATTACGCCTAATCCGGTTACTGCGGAAGTAATTACTGAAATTTTAAATAAAAAAGTTGCAGATGGCTGCCACACTGCGGTGGTTGTTTTAGACATACAAATTCCGAAAGACGCATAGTAAATTTATTGTATATAAGCCATTTTAGAGGAGCTCGTTGTTCAGGCAAGTCTCTTCTTGATGAGTAATTGCTTATAAATGTTACAAGACATTAAAAAATATCCAGTTATCGCACTGATGTTTCGCATTTACGTATACAATAAAATTTCCGAACTTGATGTTCAACACTTTATTCGATTGATTGGTTCAAACTATGTCTGAAATAACACTTTATGTTGATGGCGCATGTCGTGGTAATCCTGGGCTAGGTGGCTGGGGTGCTTACATCATCACTAAGGATACAGAACATAAAATATGTGGTGGTGAACCTGACACGACCAATAATCGTATGGAGTTAACAGCCGCAATCGAAGGAATTAAATTTTGTCCTGTTGATGCAAAGCTGATCATTTGGACAGATTCAAACTATGTAAAGCGTGGCATTACTGAATGGATCAGTGGTTGGAAAAAGAAAAATTGGAAAGACGTTAAAAATCCTGATTTATGGCAAACTTTGGATCAAGTTTGTCAAGGTCGAGACATTGAATGGAACTGGATTAAAGGTCATGCAGGATATCCAGGCAATGAAATGGCAGATCAGTTAGCTAATCAAGGCGCTGACCAAACGGCTGAACAATTAAAAAATTCCCTGCAAGCGAATGATAAAAAAAAACAGTCTGAAGATTGGTTGCTCAATGATCCGTTTGGTTTAGATCTCAATGATCAAGATGAAGAAGTTGAAATTGAATTAGCAGAAAATGTTGATCAAGTTGAATACAGCACGGACGAAGTCACCTCTAATTCCTCAGATATTATTAAGACAGTTGATGCACAGGACTTAGATTCTGAATCTGTAGATCAAAGCCTTCCTCAGTTAGCTGAAAAATCGCATCCACATATTGTGGTCACGCCTGCTCGTTTAAATTTACAAGGACCACGCCAACTGATTTTAGATACGGAAACTACAGGTTTTTATTATCAAGATACAGACCGTATTATCGAGGTGGGTGCGATTGAAATGATCAATCGTAAACTGACAGGAAGTTCAATTCACATTTATATCAATCCCAAAAAACCAGTCGGTGAATCTGAAGCAATTCACGGTATTTCTGATGATTTTTTGAAAGATAAACCTATATTTGAAGAAATCGCTGCTGAACTTTACAAGTACTTAAAAGGTGCAGAAATTATCGCACACAACGCAACTTTCGATATGAACTTCTTAGATATGGAGTTCAAACGTGCTGGCTTTGGTACGCTTTCAGAAGTCTGCGCAGTCACCGATACACTTGCAATGGCAAAAGCGAAACATCCAGGTCAAAAGAACTCATTGGATGCATTAGTGAAGCGCTACGAAGTTCCACAGCGTGATCGTACCTTCCACGGTGCTTTACTGGATGCAGAAATTCTGTCAGATGTCTATTTAGCCATGACAGGTGGTCAAGTTTCATTTGATATCGATGCACTCTCAGCGCATGATCATCATTCTGAAACTGGACAAAATCAGTACCAAAAAATTGAGGTAGATTTACCAATCATTTATGCTTCTGATGAGGAATTAGCAGCACACCAAAAATGGATCGAAGATTACCAAGAAAAAAATGGCGAGCCGTGTTTATTTGCTAAATAATCTTCCATCTGCTTGATTCATTTTGTAAAGTACGATCAGTTCGGCTATATTCATTTAGAGCAAAAATTCCCCTTATCTGGGCTCTGAGCAAAATTAACGGCCAACATAGGTTTCGATCGATGTCTTATCAAAGTTCAATTTATTTTGACCCTACAGCATTACTTATTGTTAAAAAAGAAATTGATCAAATCATCGATCAGGTCGAAAATACAGTATCAGAGCTTATTGAGGATCAAACACTTCCTTTTGGGATAGATGACGCATTCATTCGACTTGAACAATCCAATCAAGTTTTTGCCATGATCGAGCTTCCTCATCTCGCAAAACTTGCACACTACTGTGCGCAAGTCATGTCAAAGATGATGCAAAATCCAACTGCAAAAAACCTGAAATACGCTGCTGCATTAAGTGATGGTACAACGATGCTAAAGCGATATATCGAATTTATTTGCTTACGTGAAGTCGATGTCCCCCAATTTCTCTTAGATACACTTAACCATCTTGAGCGAGTATTGAACATCCCTTGCACAGCTTTGGGTAATGGAATTCAGACCACTCAGAAACAATTAACTTTAACACCGCAAGCTTCATCGAATCAGATTAATTCATCTGATTATTGGAATACACTATATAAAGATTGTTTAATAAAATTAGTAACGCAAAATGAAACTGAAGACGATTTTGATCGTTTTAAACTCATTGTAGATCATATAGCACTGCTCTCTCTTGAAACACCGAGTCAACAATATTGGCTTCTAATGCAAATCGCATTTAATCAACTTGACCAACTCATTCTCAGTGATGCACGCCTAAAATGGTTGGCTAAAGTTGGCAGTCAGATCCGAGAGTTTTTAAATGCACCCCAGCATTTTCAGGTCGATGAAACTGACTTTGCTGATGCTTTAGCGATTTGTATTAGCCAAGAAAACTACGATTCACAAATGCTTCGTGAGTATTTTCAAATCTCGGACAACATTTTGACTGATGTTCAACTACAAATTTTTAGTCGCCATCTGTTTGGACCTGATCAAAGAACAATCGATACCGTTGCTCACTTGATTACAGAAGAATTGAATCAATTAAGGTTAGATATTGAAAGTCACTATCAAAGTTTTACTGACGATCAAATTTTAGATATTCGCTTAAAGCTCTATCGTATGGCAAATATCTTTTTAGTGATGAATCTTAATGAAGCTTATGCAGAAATGAAACTGCAAGCAGAGCATTTTCATCGAACCTATATTCAACAAAATGCCGATTTTGCTCAACGATTAATGAACAGCATGCTGTCGGCTATGAACTCTATCGGGATTTTGAAGCGAAATTTTGCACCAACTCGCATTCAACTTGATGTGAATAATATGAATATATCACTGGATCGGTTAGATGATGCGCATGAAACGCTGCAAAAAGAAGCTCGAATTCTCTTGCAAGAACTAGGTGATAAACTTTTTCAAAACAATGATGCTCAAGACACAAATGATTTATTAAACATCACAACCAATTTAAGACAATTAAGCGGTGCTGCTCTATTTCTTGATGCTCAAATATTAAGTAATGCGCTAAAAAATAGTGCTGAGGCGGTTGAACACTATTACGATATTCAGAAATCACTCACCCACCAACAACTTCAGCACATTCTAGATGTGCTTGCCAGTCTAGAACTTCATCTTGATGGCTTGAAGTATGATTATCCTATTCATAAATCAGTATCTGAGACTGCACTCATCAGCAGTCAAAAAATTAAAGCGGTTGCCTAATGTCTGAACTCTCTGTTGCTTATATTTTTAAACAACATCAACTTCTCGTCGATGAAAACTTCCAATTACCACGTGTTGAACGTTTAGAGAGTGATCTGATTTTCCAATCTGGTGATCAAGTAATTGCACGAGATCTACATATTGAAGAAGCAATTCCTAAAGGTTATCAACTTGTGCCAATCCGACAGTTGATCACTCAATGGTCTAAGCAACAATTTGAACAAGCGAGTCGAGCAGTTCAATTATTAGAATGGCGTCGTAATCATAAATTTTGCAGTCATTGCGGTACAGAAACAGATGTGCACCGTTCAGAATATGCCATGATCTGCCCAGCATGTAATTATCACCAATACCCTCGTGTTCAACCTTGTGTCATTACGGTAATTACACGAGGTGACAATGAAATTTTGCTCGCGAAAAATGCAAAAAATAAATCCAATATGTATGGTTTGATTGCAGGTTTTGTCGAAGTTGGTGAAACTTTAGAAGAGGCTGTGCAACGCGAAACCATGGAAGAAATTGGTCTAAACGTTAAAAATATTCAATATCTTGCCAGCCAACCTTGGCCATTCCCAAGTAATTTAATGATTGCTTTTCGAGCCGAGTATGATTCAGGTGAAATTGTGCTTCAAGAAGATGAAATTAGTGATGCCCAATTCTTTAAATTTGATGACTTACCAGAAATTCCATTTGCAGGAAGTATTGCGCATGCCATGATTCAACATGTCATTCACAATACTCCTTTCAAATCTGAATAAATCAAATCCGAATCGTTATAGATTTATTTGAAGGACTCTTCTAAAACTTTCAGGATGAGAGATCGAGTTTTGAAGAGTCGATCAAATAATGTGGCAGTTGTTGCCATGATTGATACATGTCCAGTACGAGGCACCCGAATGAGCTGGCTATGATTCTCTACAGCTAACAGTGCTTGATGCATCTCTTCAGAATTATGATCTTTTACCAACGTATCTTGATCTGCTAGAAAAATATAGTGCTGAATATTATTTTTCTCTACAAAATAGTATGGCATCACCGCTTTGAAATTTACTGCTTTATCGAATGCATGTTCAGATAAATGATCACCTAGATAGTTAAAGTGATAGGGTCCAGCCAAACCAATCAACGCTTTAATTCGATCTCGTCCTTCAAAGTCAATGAATGAAGGATGGTAAATCAGTGACATCACATTAAAAGCACCAGCAGAATGTCCGATAAGCGCTATTTGATCTGCACAAATACCATATTTATCAGCACTTTTGATTAAATATTGAATTGAATCTGCAAGGTCAGTTACGTAACGAGGAAAAATATGTTCTGGCGCCAGATGATAGTTTATTACGGCGAGGTTATATCCAGCACGTGTCAAACTTTCTCCAAGAAACTTGTAATCGTCCTTACTTCCTCTACTCCATGCACCACCATGCACGAATATAACTAAAGGTTTATTCGCTGGCGCTTGGCAAACATAAAGATCCAGTCGTTGCCGAGCTTTAAGACCATAAGCAATATTTCTTTTTACAGAATAGCCTTTATTTGAGGTCAATTGATTTAATGCCAAACCACCCAAATTATATGGGCGAAAAGCATTCAGTTTTTGATTCAACTGGGTAAGTTTTAACTGAACTGATTTCGGAAAAAATTGCGCAATCTTATTCGACATTATTGGTAACTAACACCAGCATCAGGATCAATTGCAACGGGTGTTTCAACATAAGGTTGAGTACTCACCGCTGAAGGGTTCATAAGTGATGATGATTGAACACCTGCGCCTACTTGAGCAGATTCCACGTTATCAATCAAAGTAACAATTTTCGTGACATTCCCTACTCGTTGTAAAACTTCAATGAGATCTTGCTCTTCAGCTGTATTTAAGCGTCCCATCACATATAACACGCCATCTTCAGTATGAACCAAGACTTTACTGTCTGAAACAACTGGCGCACGCATAATTAAGCCACGTGTATTCGCTGTCGCAGTCGCATCTTGCATGATGGTAGAGTAACCAATTTGAGGACCAACTGTGATGTAATTATGAATAGATTTCACATCACTCATCGCTCGAACGTTATCTTCTGCTAACTGTTTCAAATGCGCATCAGGCACTTGACCTGTTAACAAGACATTACTGTGAAAGCTATTCACATTGACTCGAGATTGTTTAAAACGAGCATCCAATTTGTATAAATTGATCTTTGCTGTACGTTCAATTGAAGAGTCAATAAATACCTGACCTAAAGAACGAGCTCCACTCACCACCCCAACTGGTTCTGCGCCAGTTCCACCTGAAATAAAACTTGCACAGCCTGAAAGACTAGCAACACACGCCATCGAAATTACAATACGCTTCAACACTCAATCCGTCTCCTCGTGAAACTTGAATTTTTTCTATTGTTGGAAATGGCTTAGCTCATTCGGTTCATAGATTAATCAAGTCTGCATTTATTGTAAATGCATTTTCAATCCACTCGAGATCATAATCCATATCAGAAATTTCATGCTGTAACGGTTTTGCAATTTTTTTATGAAAATCAAAACAAAACACATCAAAACGATAATAAAACTCTGTATAGCTTGGAAATTTTTGAAGAAATGACATTGCTGTTTTCGCAATTTTAATTTGCTTGCTCGATGATATTGATTCTAGGGCTGAAGCATAGGTTGTTTTTGATCTGGCTTTGACCTCAACAAATATAAGCTCAAGATCACGTTGAGCAATCAGATCTATCTCACCATAAAGAGAATGAAAATTTCGAGCCAGCACAATATAACCCTGTGAGATCAAGATTTTTTCAGTTTGGTCTTCAGCCCATATACCTAATTGTTGAGAACTCATCCATTTAAGTCCTCTTAAATATTTTTTAATCTAAACCATGTTTTCTCGAAGCACGCAGGTTTTCTTTCGATCCGATGCTCTTTAAAATTCAAATGCCCGGTCTGACCTTGAATTGATATTTGATCAGGATTCTTCGTTTTCAACATCAAATCCGCCAAACGCCAAACATCTTGACCGAAGGCATTAAGACGTTGAAATGCAGCAGTATTTTCTGTTGTTTGATTAGTTTTTTTTAAAAATTGAACCATGACTGGTACATCACAGAATTTAGTTCCCTTCGGAATATCCATATTATGATCAATAGCAAAAGCCTGAACATACAATCGTTTTGAAGGCTTATTCTTCAATGAGTTGATCCACGCCATACTGCCTAAAAGCAACACCCCTTCATTTGACTTTATATCAGGCAATTGTTGGACTAGAGAAAATTTACCATGAAAATTTTTAAACACGGCATTTACAAAGCTTAAGCTCTCAGACTCAGTACCAGACTCACGCAATATATAGAGATGTTGAACTCGATCCTTTTCAATCTGTTTAATTAAAACTTGAGCATCATCAGTTTTCGATAAACTAAACTGCCACACTTTTGCATGCTTAGAAGGAACTTCATTCAGTGCTAAAACAGGAATTTTAAGCGGTTCTTTCATTATTGCTTCGACATCCTGTCTGGCTAATGGACCAATAATAAGTTTGGTGTTTTGACTGACTTGCATCTTTAGGATCTCTTTTAATCGTTTTTGATCCGAATTGACATATTTGATTGGCATTTCACTTTTAGACTTTTGATAAGCCTCATCAATACCATTTTTAATACTATTACTTGCTCGCGCCATAGGGCCTGAATCAGGTAAAATAACCAATACTTCCGCTTGGGCTTGGAAAATCATTCCACATAAGCCAATACCAATGAATTCTTTTTTTATTCTTAATAGATCCAACATGGAGAAACCTTATGAGTGCTCAGTTATTTGTTGTAGCGACGCCAATTGGGCACTTAGATGACATGACTTATAGAGCAATTGATGTTTTAAAGTCTGTCTCTCTTATCGCGGCAGAAGACACACGTCAGTCCGCTCTTTTAATGAAACACTATAATATCTCAACTCCGCTTACAGCGTGCCATGATCACAATGAAAGTAACAAAATTGATATAATTATCGATAAGTTAAAAAATGGTGAAAATGTTGCACTCGTCAGTGATGCAGGTACACCATTGATTAGTGATCCTGGTTTTAAATTGGTTCGTGCAGCTCAGGAGCATGGTATTCGTGTCGTTCCTGTTCCAGGTGCATGTGCAGCTATTGCAGCATTAAGCGCTGTAGGTCTACCCAGTGATCACTTTAGTTTTGAAGGATTTCTATCTTCGAAACAATCACAACGTCTTATTCAATTAAATAAACTGAAAGACAACACGCATACCATGATCATCTATGAGGCACCACATCGAATCCTAGACTCTGTAACGGATATGGTCTCTGTGTTCGGGGCTGACCGTGAAGTCGGGTTTGCACGTGAAATTACCAAAACCTTCGAAACAATCAAAAAAATGACCCTTGGAGATTTACAATCATTTATTGCAAATGATCATCACCAGCAAAAAGGTGAAATTGTACTGGTCATTGCTGGAGCAGCCACTGAAAAAGACATGCATCAAGAAGAATTAGATAAATTACTCAATCGCTTATTGCAAGATTTATCTGTAAAAGCAGCATCTCAACTTGCAGCTGATCTCACCGGAATCAAAAAGAAAGTCGCATATCAACGCGCGCTAGAGCTCAGTGGTGCGAATGATTAAGCAAAATAAAAAAAGCACCATATTGATGGTGCTTTTTTTATTAATCTTTTATTGATTCATCAGGTGGAACTTCAGTAATACGACCACCACGTGCTAGAAAAGCAGCAACTTCATCTTCCAGTGCCTGACGTTGTTTGAGTTTAGCTGTCACTGTTAATGTTTCAGCTTCCGCGACATCGGCATCAGATACAGTAACGTCACTTACGGCCGCACCTTTTTCTGCTGCTTGTGATTCATTTTCGTCTACAACACTGTCTTCGTTGTCATCAAAATCATTTGCGTCTGTCATTTCAAACTCCCCATCAATGTTTTCACGCACCTGATTGGAACGTGCTTTGATTTTTAGAGAAATGTATCAAGCTCTTTATCGTTCGCATAGTATCTAAAGCACCTCATTTGTATATTTTTTAATCATATTGGTAAAAAAATATATACTGATGATTCTTTTTAGATCAGATTTCAATTCACTTGATATCTTGTATTACTGAGCTGACTCAAACCATTCGCTTGCGACGTAAACGCCGATTTTAACGCACTGATATTTTCAACTTGTTTCAAACCAAAGTTTCTCGCCCAAACAATAGGAAAAACAGGAGCAGATTCCATCCACCCAATCATAGACATACTATGCATCATGGCATCGTTTTGAAATTTACGGCGATGCTCATATTTCAATAAAGTTTGCTCATGAGCCCAAACGCCACGTGCGTAGTCCGAAAGTAGCGCATCGCATAGAATTGCTGCATCAAGGCAACCAATATTCACCCCCTGACCTGCAAGTGGATGAATAACATGGGCTGCATCACCAATTAGCGCTAAGCCATTTTTAATATATCGTTGAGCAGCTCGTGCTTTCAGTGGGAATTTTGCTCGAGGCGTTGCGGCTAATACTTTGCCCAACATATGATGACTCTCTCGTGTCAGTAATTGTACAAAATCTTCATCTGAGAGTGACGCAAATTCGTCTGCATAATCATCTGGTAAAGTCCATACAATGGATTGCCAATGACCATATTCTTGATCTTCTAAACTTGCCATTGGGAGAAAAGCCAGTGGCCCTGTTTCTAAGAAGATTTGTCTCGCAACATGTTGATGCGCTTGTTCCGTCTTGATCGCACAGCTAATACCAGCCTGATGATAATCCAAAACATCCAAATCAATCATGGCTTGTTCACGTACGAATGAGTTTGCACCATCCGCACCAATTAAAAGTTTCGTTTTCAATTGAGTTTGATCAGCGAGATGAAGAATCCAACAACCATTTCCTTGCTCAATACGTTTCACTTGAATCTGAGTACGGTAATCATCAATCTGGTCGATCATCATGCTCTGAATCGCAAGGTTCAAGATACTTGGTTCGACCATTGAACCTAATATTTGTGCTTGATCAGGTTTAGAATGCGCTGATGTTCCAAAATTGATTTCACCAAAGCCATTTTTGTTCCACACCTGCATTCCCGTGTAGGGTTGTTGACGAGCTAACTTACCCCATACATCAACATGCTTAAGCAAATGAATAGTGGCTTGACTCAATGCAAGTACACGAGGATTCAATGATTTTAAGGTCTTCTCGTGATCCAATATCGGTGCTGCATCAAGTACAGTCGCTTGAACTCCACCTTTAGCCAACAATAAAGCCGTTAATCCACCAACTAAACCACCACCCACAATCACGACATCTAAAATAGCATCATTCATGCTTTTAACCCCATTGCATAATTGGCAACGAGTGGCTTAATACCTGGAATATTTTCAAAGCACATTAGACCTGTATTTCGCACAAATTTTAGAATTGGATTTTGATTACTAAAGCCTCGCACCACAGAATCACAAAACTTAATCACACGTTGCTGATCTTTGAGTCGAGATTTTTCATACTCTTTCAGTACAGCAGCTTCACCTAAATCGGCATTTTTGATGACTTGTTGTTTTAAATATCGGGTCAATACATATGCATCACGCATACACAAATTAAAACCCTGACCTGCGACTGGATGAATGGTATGAGCAGCATTACCCATAAGTACAACACGTCCTACTGCTTGTTTTTCAGCCAATACTTGAGATAAAGGAAAACTAAATCTACGACCAGTTTTCTCAAATTTACCAGCTCGGTCGCCATAGGTTTTTTGAAGAGCATCTAAAAAATGCTGATCATTTTCATCTCCTAACCACTCTCCCTCAGTACCTTTAGGCACTGGCCAAACAACAGAGCGATGGTATTCACCAGGTAAAGGCAACAATGCTAAAGGACCAAGTGGGCTGAAACGTTCAAAACCGACATGGGAGTGAGGTTTGGATGTCTGCACTGTAGTGACAATCGCCACTTGATCATAATCATGCACTGATGCACCAACACCGAGTGCTTTTCGACAGAAAGAATCACGTCCATCTGCTGCTATGACTAATTTGGATTTAAACTGCAAATGTTCATTCGCTTTTAATGCTTCGAGATAAGCTAAATTCTCATCCTGTTTAAGCGACGTCACTTGAACACCATCAATTAACTCAATGAGTGGATTTTTTTTGACTTCGGATAACAATACTCGTCCAAGCCATGCATTCTCAATCACTTGGCCAAAGCTTTCTACTTTCTCTTGAGCCGCGATTAAACGTGCCTTACCGAAGCTTCCTTCTTCTGTGATATTTACTTCTAAAATAGGCGTTGCATATTGTTGCAGTGAATCCCAAATTCCCAATTCTTGATAAATTTGCACGCTTCGACGTGACAGCGCACTATTACGGGCATCAAAACTTGAATGATATGGTGCAAGGTTAGCATCATCATAGTTAGGATAGCTGATCGCCTCTAACAATTTCACTGCAATGTTAGTTTTAGCCAGCATAAGAGCAAGGCTTAATCCGACCATTCCACCACCGACAATGATGACTTCTTGTTGCATGTTTTGATCCTTATAAAAGCAAGCAATAGCTGCATACACATAAACTCTTAATCAAATTCATCTTACAATAAAGTTTTTACTTTTTATAATGAATTAGCGTTATTGAAGATGAAGCCATAATTCATTTTTCAGTATTGAATATGGCATTTAAAAAAAAGCCGATGTTTCCATCGACTTTTGAGATTTGTGAAAATGGTTAACTCGCCATCAAGGCTTCGATATCTTCAATGGTTTTCACTACTTTAGCAGTCAGGTTTCTCGGTCCATCTTGAGTGACAACAATATCATCTTCAATGCGAATACCAATCCCTCTCCATTTTGGATCGACAGTTTCATCATCAGGGGCAATATATAAACCTGGTTCAATGGTCACCACCATACCTTCTTGATATGTTCGCCATTCTCCATCGACTTTATATGCCCCTACGTCATGAACATCCATGCCTAACCAGTGACCAGTTCCATGCATATAAAATTGACGATAGGCTTCTGTCTCAATGATTTCATCGAGATCACCCTGCATGATTCCAAGATTAAGCAAGCCTTGCACTAAAATACGAACAGCAACGTAGTGTGGCTCTTTGTAAGAGTTACCAATTCTAACCGCATCTATTGCAGCGATTTGAGCATCAAGCACTATATTATAAAGCGCCTTTTGTTCAGGATTAAATTTACCATTTACTGGAAATGTCCGAGTGATATCTGACGCGTAAAATTCATATTCACAAGCTGCATCTATTAAAACTAAATCGCCGTCATTAAGTTGATTGTTATTTTCAACATAGTGCAATATACAAGCATTTTCACCACCACCCACAATACTGTTATACGATGGTACACAACCATTTTTACCAAAAATATAATTCAGCTCCGCTTCTAAAGCATATTCCATCATTCCTGGTCGTACAGATTTCATCGCTTGCGTATGTGCTTGAGCAGAAATATCAGATGCGATTTGCATTAACTCTATTTCTTTTGGCTCTTTGTGTAGACGCATCTCATCTAAAATTGTATCTAACTGAATCAATTGTGTCGGTGCAGCGGTACCACGTCGGCTTTCACCACTTGCTTCTGCAATCCATTTTGTAATTTTTGCATCAAAACTGGCTTGTTGACCAATTCTATAAAATAATCTTTCTTTTCCTTGAAGCTTTGCGATCATTTCTTCGTCTAGTAGATCAATCGCATAAGCTTCATCCGCATCATAATCATCGACTGCACCATCAATCCCTGCACGGTAACCTGTCCAGATTTCCATCTCTCGATTGCGTTCACGACAAAATAAACTGTAGGTATAACCTTCTTCTTCAGTATCAAATGTTTCAATTACAGCAACTGCTTCAGGCTCTGCAAATCCCGTTAGATAAAAAAAGCTACTATCAGCGCGATATTTATAATCAGCATCACGATTTCTAAACATTTCTTCACGTGTTGCAATAATTGCAATGCTTCTTAGGCCTATTTCAGCGGCTAATTGATCACGTCGTTTTTGAAAATCTGATTGAGTAAGTTTCATATCTTTTCTGCAGCTTATGCTATTTAATTTAAGAAAATACAGTACTACTTATATGTTAAGTAGTACTCTTGATTAAATGTAATCAACTTGGTCGATGAGGTGTAAACATCTCAACGACACTTTGCTCATTTTTTTTCGAAATTGTTGGTTTTACATGTTTCAGTAATGAGCTTTCTTCAACAGCAATCTTGGTTCGTCCAACAGATAAACTCACTGGAATTAATCGAACAAATTCATAAAGTTCTTGATAGCTAATTTCACCTTCTTCATCATTATCAGAATCTTCAAACTCGACTGCTGCAATATCTTGCAAGTGTTCAATCAACTCAGCTTCATCAGCACGAATATGCCCAGACGCTAATCCAAACCCCAATACCACTCCTGCACACCAATCTGCTAAAGCTTGAACACGCTCAGACAATACATGTTCATCATCAGGCAAAATGGGTAAATAATCTAATTCATCTTCTGATAAAGCATGCGAAACATCTTCAGATTCCTCAGCCAGTAAATTAAGCGCAGTAGGTTCTAATTGAGGCACATTCAATGTAGACAAAATTTGTATCCACTCCTCATGAGATGGCGGTTCAGTTACACAAACAATACCTGTAAGTAGACCATGTAACTCACTAGGACTAGTAATTTCCTCAATTGAACCGAATTGTTGGTTCCAATCTGTCCAACCTGAAATATCGTCTTGCATTCGCTTTTCCAATCTCTATACTTCTGTATATATTACCTTTGATTGCGAAACTACGCGACCTCGTTATGTTAGAACAATTACAGCGTTTACAAACGCATTTAGGCACGCTTAAACATCGTTTGTCCGAAACCGAACAAATGAATAGTTCTCTTGAAGCTAAGCAGAAAGAACTTCAGGAAACTCATCAAACTCAAACTGCTCAAAAAAATAGCGTCATCACTCAAAAGCAAGAACAGATTGAAAGTCTAAATGACAAATACAATCAATTGGATGGTATTTATAAAACTTTAAATCAAGATGCTACTGCTTTAGCAGAACGTTATAGTCGTTTAGAAAAGAGTTGTACTGATTTAAAAAATAGATTTCAGGAAATCTTGGCTGAAAGGAATGAGTTGAGAGTCATCAAAGAAAAAATGTTGGCTGAACAACGTCAAGCTCAAAAAGAAATTGATGAATTGAAGGCTGAAAATCAACGTTTAATCAAAAAAAATGAACTCGCTAAAACTAAGGTTGAGCAAATCATTCAACGATTGGCCATTTTAGGTACTGATCAAGATCATCATGCCCAAGAAATCCAACAATTAGAAAATCCGGCTGAACAAAATGAGGAAGCATAATTATGTCTGAAGTCGTTACAGTCGAGTTAAGACTAATTGAACAAACATTTAGACTTTCAACCACTCAAGATCGGAAAGATGATTTACAACGTGCTGGTGATTTGCTGAATGAGAAATTTCAAGAATTTCGTAGAAAAGCACCTAACGTAGAACACAATAAGCTCGTTATCATGGTGGCTTTAGAGCTTATGCAAGAAGTTTTAACAATGAACAAATCCTTACAAGAATATTCTCATTGTGAACGCTTACTTGCAACAATCTTGGAAGACGTTGAAAAAACTGTATAAATTTGATCTAAGTTTGCACAGTCAGTTTTACTGAGTGAATTATCACGCAAATAATGGGTACACCAAGGTTTGCCAATCTCACTCATTTCGTTATACTTAATTTAACTCTGGGATGTTCGCCAGCGGGTCTATTCCCCTGCCGATACTTAAACTTATGGATTGTGTTCTGTATATTTAGAGCGTATGCCCACCTCGAGTGGGAAACCCAGCAAGTATACGTCGCGTCCACCTTGAACTCGTCGGGTTCAGGGTAACGACACATGCAGCGGCATCTCCGGAGTCTTTATTTTATTTTCTCTTTTTTCTTATTTTTGAATAAACATCCTTGCGCTTTATCCCAAATTAATAATCAATATTAATAATTTTTGATTTTTATCACATTATTTTCACTATAAACAACTTATTAGACACTAATCTAAAACAAATATACTTAACTCTCAATATTATTTAATTATTTAAACCTATTGCTTTATATATATTTAACAATATAAAAAAATTGACATATTATTTGTAAATTTGGTTAATAATGACCTAGTAACTTTTCTAAAATTTAAATTATTATTCCCCATAATAGAAATTACACAAAAAGTATTTCATTTTAATGTCTTCTTATTGTTTAAAGACTTCATATTATTAGTCAAACATTATAAACAATGAGAATAGATTTATATTTAAAGGAAGAGAATATGTCTAAATTAGCAAAATTGGCTGGGGTTGCGAGTATTGCTGCAATACTAAGTGCATGTGGTGGTGGAAGTGAATCGAAGCTTGACACGCCAAATGATAATTATATTAAACCAGGCGATGTGAGCTCTACATTTATACCTTTTAAAGATAAGGATTTTTTAACAAAACTTAAAGAAAAGCTTGGTTTTTCAGAATCTTTGAATGTCATGGATGATCGATTTAATCAAGCATTAGGACATATGATTGGCGAAACATTGGGTGATGGACCCATTACTCGTACAGGTAGAGTAATTGAATTAACAGATCAAGGAACAAGTGCATTTACAATTTTTAGAAATTCAATTTGTACTGAGCTCACTAAAAGTGGAACTACTCAAACAATCAAGCTAAAAAGTGGTAATGATTCTTGTGCAACTAGTTTCGGCAAGGAAGTCGTAACATTTAAAGGAGGATCTATTTCGCTTACTGAAACATTAAGCTCTACCACAGTTGAGTTTAATAATGCGCTTTATACACCGTGGACTGATACATCTAAACTATATTTAGTCACTGGTAAAATTGTAAAAGATACAGTTGGTTCTAATGGCGCAATTTATTCTGTAAAAGATCCTTTAAAATTCCAGATTGTAGATAAAAATAACCCTAGCACTACATTGGAATATATGGGGCTACAGGATTATGAATACCGTTTTTTTGATGATCAATTACAAAGTGTGTCAAGTAAAGGTACAATCGTTGGCCAACCTAAAGATGCTAATTTTTCATATGCATTTAACTTCAGTGTAACTCAACCATTCGAAAAAGAGTGGTGGAGAATTTACCCGAAAGCAGGCGGTAAGTTAGAAATTATTGATGAGTACAATCAAAAGATTGTCGTTGAACAAACTAAAGATTATTCATCATCCGCATCAGTTCGCTTTAACTCAGGCGTGCCAACTAATGTGTCTTGGAGCGATATCGTTAAAAAGAAATAGGCATAAAGCCCCCATCTGGGGGCTTTTTTAACCATTTAATTCCATGTGTTGCGCGTTCTCTGACATTCTAAGCTGCTCATAATGCACTGGATCATATGCGCATGCACTTATCAACAAAGTATAAGTAACTACTGCGATAAAAATTTTCATCTCACATTTACTCATGAACCAATATGTGGGTAATTTAAAGCATGGCTAAAAACAAATAAAACCGATTAAAATTATAAAAACCATCTATTTTTTAGATTATTAGTTACTCATCTTGAAGCGCACACTCATAATTCTTAGGATCATCACTACATCGTATCTTTTTAAGGATAGACATCATTTCAGGATGATAATGCCCTTCTTTTGTCATCTGAATTCTAGCTTCGCGCATAATTTTCAAATATCCAGGTTTCTCAGCATCTCTAATATTCATCCAAAATTTAGGATCAATTTTAGATTCAGTTTGATCAATAAATTTATAAGCTGGTGTTAATTGCTTGGAAATAATCTCCCTTGCTATGGGCCCCATTCCAGCAGGAAATTTATTTCGATGCATAATCAATGTACCCGTCACTTGAACCAGTGGAAAACGAATAATTGCGCCTCGTACCTCGCCCTTGTTTGTCATTCCACGATAGAGTTCCAAAGGTTCAAATAAGATTGCAGGTGCTGCGATAATATCAACTTCCTTATTGTTGAATTTTCCGCCTACAGAAGTTAAATCCACTGAAACTGGTTGAGCACCAACATTTTGGACTAATTTTTTTTGGGTTGCGTCAAAACTCATTACAGCAACTTTTTTCCCAGCTGCTTTAGATAAAGTATCAATTTTACGATCATTTACCATAATATAAGCAGCACCCAAAGGCACAATACCGACAACCTCATAATCCTTATTGACCATTTTCGAGTCAAATTCAGGTCTTGCTAACAGCTGAATCACTTTAGTCAGTTGTTTATAGTTTTGAACTGCACCTATTGCATCAATACTTCCAACAAAAGAGTTGAATTGCTTAGCACGTAAATTACTTATTCCAGCACCATCACAACGTTTACTTCTAAAGTCTTCAGTTAAAACCCGTTCATCTGTATAGACTTTTAAATTAACTTCAGTGGATGTTTTTTGCTTTAATTTTGGATAATTCAAATCTATCTGCATTTGTAGCTTAGCCGTACGATTGACCGTCATTTGCACGCCGAAATCTTGAGCAACTTTAGCAATTCGTGGTAATTCACTCATATAGCTCGTCGCCTGCTCAAATGCTTCACCATGAGCACCGCTCGGTGAATACACACATAAGGTGACTTGTTTCGGAATCTGTTGCCAAACTTTTGGATCATTCAGTAGTTTTTTTATTTTATTCACAGAATGGCTGGACAATGATAAATCCAACTTAGAGTTAGTTTGAGCATTTACATGATTTGTGATTAGACCAGAAAGACTAATTACTGTCGTGAGCATAACCATACGATAAGCATGCTTGCTCTTTTTAAATAGACTACCGTTTTTTTTATTTTTCATTATCGTTCCCTTTTCTATTCTTTATGATCAGAGCTTCATTGATCTGATAGAGTTCAGCTTATCGGCTTCAATTAAAAATTAAATTGACCCCAATCTTTTATTTGTTACACCTAGAGTAAATGAAAAATATACTATCGAAAATATTCAAATCAGGTTGAATAAACCTGAGTAAAAATCGATAAACTACTTACCCTTACACATGCACTTAGATTGGTACAGTTTGAAATGCAGTTGCAGACACAACTTTTAAGAAAAAATCTACGTTCTCGTAGAAGACAACTCTCAATTTTTACGCAACGACGTTCTGCTTTTCAGATTTTGTCAAAAATCCAATCTCATTCTAAATTTAAATCTGCACAAAAAATTGGGATTTATTTAGATGCATTCGGTGAAGTTCAAACACATATCCTAATCATGCATTGCTTTTCAAAGCATAAAGTCGTCTATCTCCCAAAAGTCTCCAGACTTGATTCAACTTTAAAATGGGTTCCAATTTCAAAGCATCAATATCTAAATAAACGTTTTACTAAACATAAATTGGGAATGTATGAGCCTATGCATAGATTGGGGCAAAATGTAAAACAACTTGATGTACTGTTGATGCCCCTTGTTGCGTGTGATCATCATGGAACACGTATGGGCATGGGAGGTGGCTTTTATGATAGAACGTTAAAGCATGCGAGCAATCACCCCTATCGCATCGGTTTAGCGCATGACTTTCAATTAATTTTAGATCCTTTAAATCGCCAGCCTTGGGATCAGCCATTAGATGAGTTAATCACCCCTAAAAAACGATTAAAATTCAAACGGAGAATGTTAATTAACCCTAAATCCTACTGAATTTATCAAGATTAGTAGAAATAAATCGAATTTTATCGATTTTCACCCTTGTATTTTTTAAATTACACATCACTATAAAAATATGGCAACACCGTTGTCACTCATTAGGAGTGCTCATGACTGATATTATTATGAATGAAGAAAACTTAGAACTTCAGACCCCTAGCGTGTTACCGCTATTAGCTTTGCGTGATGTTGTGGTTTATCCACACATGCAAATTGCGCTTTTTGTCGGCCGTGAAAAATCGATTAAAGCAGTTGATGTAGCTCGTAACAGTGACAATTTAGTTTTTGTAGTAGCTCAACAAGATTCTCTTACAGAAGAAATTGATCACGACAATTTATATCAATACGGTACTGTCGCGAAGATTGTGCAAGTCGTAAATCATGAGAACGATGAAAACTGCATTAAGGTTTTAATCGAGGGTATTTATCGCTCTAAATTGATTAATATTTACGATCAAAACGATTATTTAGAAGCTGAGCACAGCCTTAGCCCAATGACGATCCGTATGGAATCGGCAACTCAACAAACTCGCCTCGAAGAATTACGTGGTCTTTTCAGCCAATACGCTGAAGCAAAACTACGTAATGCGCGTGAGTTAATTAATGCTGCAAATAAAATCGATGATTTATTGCAACTCATGTTCTTCGTCGCAACACGCGTGCCGTTAAATATCGAAGTGAAACAAAAATTCCTCGAACACGATGAATTTGAAGCTCATTTACAAGAGTTAATGACTTATTTGCTTCAACAGTCTGAAGAACAACAGATTGAGCAAAATTTACATGACAATGTAAAACGTCAAATGGAAAAGAATCAGCGCGAATATTTTCTAAATGAAAAAATGAAAGTTATTCAGCGTGAACTTTCTGACATGAATGGCGGTGCTGAAGATGACATTGCTGAGATAGAAAAACGCTTAGCTGAAGCGGATCTTCCTGAGCATGTTCGTAAAAAAGCAGAAGGTGAATTCCGTAAGCTCAAAGCAATGCAGCCTGCATCGAGTGAAGCAGCCGTAGTTCGTAATTACATCGAAACTATTTTAGATACACCATGGAATAAGGCGAGCAAAGTAAGTATCAATCTTGCTAAAGCTCAAGATATTCTTGATGCTGATCATTATGGTTTGGATGAAGTTAAAGAACGTATCGTTGAATATCTTGCTGTTCAGTCACGTGTAAAAAAACTACGTGGACCAGTATTGTGTCTCGTAGGTCCTCCTGGTGTAGGTAAAACCTCATTAGGTGAGTCTGTAGCTAAAGCAACAGGTCGCGAATTCGTTCGAATGGCACTTGGTGGTGTTCGTGATGAGGCTGAGATTCGTGGACATCGCAGAACTTATATTGGTGCGATGCCAGGTAAGATTGTGCAATCACTTTCTAAAGTTGGTGTAAAAAACCCTTTATTCCTACTCGATGAAATTGACAAAATGGCTCAAGATCATCGTGGTGATCCTGCATCTGCCTTGTTAGAAGTGCTTGATCCTTCACAGAATCACAAATTCAACGATCACTATCTCGATCTTGATCTTGATTTATCTGAAGTCATGTTTATTTGTACTGCAAACAGTATGAATATACCTGAAGCTTTGTTAGATCGTATGGAGGTCATTCGCCTTCCTGGTTATACAGAGGAAGAGAAAATCAATATTGCTGAGCGTTACTTAGTACCTAAAGCAATCAAGAATAATGGCTTACGTGCTAAGGAATTAAGTGTACACGAAGAAGCAATTCGAGATATCGTACAACGCTATACACGTGAAGCTGGTGTTCGAAGTTTAGAGCGTGAAGTCTCTAAAATTGCACGTAAAGTGGTTAAAGAAGCGGTTAGTAAAAAAGCGAAAAATCTTCAAATTGAAGTTAATTCGGCAAATCTACCTGACTACTTAGGGCCGCATAAATTCGATTTTGGTATGGCGGAAGAAGAAGCTCAAGTCGGTCGTGTTAATGGTCTAGCTTGGACTTCAGTTGGTGGTGAACTACTGACAATTGAAGTTGCAGCAATGAAAGGTAAAGGCAAATTTGTAACCACTGGTTCTTTAGGTGATGTTATGAAGGAGTCTATTACTGCAGCGATGACCGTAGTGCGTACACGAGCTGATGCTTTGGGTATCGATTCTACTCGCTTTGAAGAAACCGATATTCACGTGCACTTACCTGAAGGCGCTACGCCTAAAGATGGTCCTTCAGCTGGTCTTGCTTTGACGACAGCATTAGTTTCAGCGTTTACTGGCATTGCGATTCGACCTGATATTGCAATGACTGGTGAAACTAGCTTGAGTGGCCGTGCAATGCGTATTGGTGGTTTAAAGGAAAAATTACTGGCTGCACATCGTGGCGGTGTAAAAATGGCCTTTATTCCACAGGAAAATGCACGTGATTTAGTCGAAATTCCCGATAATGTGAAAGAAGGTTTAGATATCAAAGTTGTAAAATCAATTGATGAAATTTTACCACTAGCATTAACCTCTATGCCTAAACCATTAGTAAAAACACCCATTGTGAAAGCAGTTGACGAATCAAAATCTGCACGACACTAATCGGTCTTTTAACTGAAGAAAGAGAGCTTAGGCTCTCTTTTTTTATAAGATATCAATGGATGCAAATTTAACAACTCATTATGTTTTAACTTTTGATTTTATAAATTCATCACTTTGAAATGTATAATATCGTGAAACTTCTAGTGACACATTTTCATGAAAATTCGTATCTTGACCATTGGTCAAAAAATGCCAGCATGGGTTCTTACTGGTTTTGAAGATTATTTCAAAAGAATTCAACCTTTTGTACAAACTCAAATTGTTGAGCTTCCTATGGCGAAACGCGGAAAGAATGACTCTGAAGCTGATATTTTAAAATACCGTAATATCGAAGGCGATAGCATTTTAAATGCACTGAAAGGAAATGAACTTTTAATTGCACTTGAAGTGGGAGGAAAAGAGTTTAGTACAGAAAAATTAGCTGAAACCATGAAAGGTTGGATGCTTGAAGGGAATGATGTTGTGCTCGCGATTGGTGGACCTGATGGACATTCTGATGCAGTTCGTAAAGCTGCTGCTTGGCACTGGTCTTTATCTAAATTAACGCTACCCCACCCTATGGTTCGCATTCTGTTGATTGAACAACTGTACCGTGCCATGAGCATTAATCATAACCATCCGTACCATCGTGCTGGATAATCGTTCCGAATTTGCAACATGATGTTCAAATTTAAATGGTTACTCTGATTTCTAAAATTTGCGATGATCACCTCATACATCTAAGAATGGAACTACCCTCATGACTATTCAAACGCTACCTGGCTTATTCATCTCACATGGCTCTCCAATGCTGGCTTTGAATCCTGAACAGGTTGGTCCAGCTTTACATCGCTTGAGTCTCAATTTGCCCAAACCTAGAGCGATAATCGTCATGTCTGCGCATTGGGAAAGCAATGCACTCGAAGTAAGTACAGGGGCTAGACCTGAAACATGGCACGATTTTCGAGGTTTCCCAGATGAACTCTATGAAATTCGCTATCCTGCCCCTGGTGCTCCAGATGTTGCTGAACAAGTTTTAAATTTATTCGCTGAGGCACAAATTACTGCACATGCCAATAGTACACGACCTCGTGATCATGGCGTATGGATGCCTTTATTACATATGTATCCAGAAGCTGATATCCCCGTAGTCGAAATCTCTTTACCCATGACGATGTCTGCTGAAGCGATATTTAAAATTGGTCAAGCTCTCGCTCCATTAAGAGATCAGCAAATATTATTAATTGGCTCGGGAAGCATTACCCATAATTTAAGAGAGCTTGCTTGGCATGGTGAAACGAGTGAAGTTCCAGAATGGGCATCAACTTTTAGAAACTACGTGGTGCAACAGCTCACTCATTCGGATTATCCTGCTATTTTAGCGTGGAATACGATTCCTTATGTTCATCGTAACCACCCTACGATAGAACACTTTGCACCTTTATTTTTCTCTATGGGCACTGGTGATCGTTTTAGCATTGTACATAGTAGTTTTACCATGGGTGCTTTAGGAATGGATATTTATCGCTTTGATTGAGAGAAAATAAAATATCATTTTTTAAATGACCATCACGAATTAATCATCGATCAATGGATACATTTTGATACTGAAAAGTGCAGAATGTATCCATATTTTTTTAGATGCCCTGCGTTATCCTTCTTCTGATCAATACAATTTAGAAAACTTGTTATGAAATTAAAATTAATTGCCTTGGCTATTTTGCCTATCACACTTGCTGCGTGTCAGACTTCCGATCTACAAAAAGCTGGGGATTTAGCTGTGTCTGTGCTTCAACAACAAAATGCTGATCAAACTCTCTCTGCATACCAATGGCAAGCCAATCCACAAAATGCGCCTCAACCAATCACTTTAAACTTCACCGCTGATAAAAAACTTTCAATTCATACGAGCTGCAATACTTTATTTGGCGGGTTTGAGCTAAAAAACAATACTATCGTAGCTGCTCAACTTGCATCTACCATGAAGGGATGTAATGGTTTGGCTGCCGAACAAGAACGCTTTGCTGGAAATCTATTTTCCCAAGCTGCTGTTCCTTTCGTGCTTAATTTAAATGATCGTGATAATCCAACGTTGACTTTGGTACAGCCGAATGGTGAAAAGATTATCTTCACGGGTAAAATGACACCTGAAACCAAATACAAAACTCAAGGTGAAACCATATTTCTTGAAATTTCGCCAGAAACTAAACAATGTACTGGTGTAGCTCCCCAAACTTGTCTACAAGTCAGAGAAATAAAATACAACGATAGTGGTATTAAAACGCAAGTCGATAAAGACTGGACTTTATTCTACGATCAAATTGAAGGTTTTTCACATAGTCCAAATGAACGTCAAATCATTCGTGTAAAACGTTATGAAATTAAAAATCCTGCTGCAGATCAATCAAAGTATGCTTATATTTTTGATATGGCTGTAGAGCGTGAAGCTGTAAAAGGTTCTTTATAAAGAATAAAAAACCGAGGCTAAGCCTCGGTTTTTTTTATTTTTGAATATATTCTTAGAATACACCCTGAGCTAACATCGCATCAGCAACTTTTACGAAACCAGCAATGTTCGCACCATCTACATAATTCACAGTACCATCTTCTTGAGTACCGAATTTTACGCAGTTACGGTGAATTTCTTTCATGATTGCATGTAAACGCTCATCTACTTCTTCGAAAGACCAACCTAAACGAAGCGCATTTTGAGACATTTCAAGACCAGAAGTTGCAACACCACCTGCATTAGATGCCTTACCTGGAGCATATAGAATTTTTGCATCAACGAATTTTTCAACTGCAGCAAGTGTAGAAGGCATATTTGCGCCTTCAGCTACGCAGATCACACCATTTGCAAGCAATTTATCCGCATCATCAGCATCTAATTCATTTTGTGTTGCACATGGAAGTGCGATATCACACTTAATACCCCAAGGACGTTGCCCTTCAAGATATTCAAAACCATGCTTCGCTGCAAACTCAGAGATACGACCACGTTGAACGTTTTTAAGCTCCATTACTTCAGCTAAAAGCTCTGGAGTCAAACCGTCTTTAATGTATACAGTACCAGCTGAATCTGAAAGTGAAACAACTTTTGCGCCCAAATACATTGCTTTGTCAGCAGCAAACTGTGCAACGTTACCCGAACCAGAGATTGTAACTACCTTGTCTTTGAAACTGTCGTTACGAGTCTTAAGCATTTCCTCAGCGAAATACACTGTACCGTAACCAGTTGCTTCAGGGCGCGCTAGTGAACCACCAAAAGTTAAACCCTTACCTGTAAATACGCATGAAGTGTCATTGCTGAGCTTCTTCATCATACCCGCCATGTAACCAACTTCGCGGCCACCAACACCAATATCACCCGCAGGAATATCTGTGTCAGAACCTAAGTGACGGTATAACTCGATCATGAGTGCTTGGCAGAAACGCATGATTTCGCCTTCTGATTTACCTTTAGGGTCAAAATCAGAACCACCTTTACCACCACCCATTGGTAGTGTAGTTAACGCATTTTTGAAAGTCTGTTCAAAACCTAAGAATTTTAGGATTGAAAGGTTCACTGAAGGGTGGAAACGCATACCACCTTTGAATGGACCAATTGCTGAGTTGTACTGAACACGGAACGCACGGTTAACGTGTGTTTGACCTTGATCATCAACCCAAGAAACGCGGAATTGAATCGCACGTTCAGGTTCAACTAAACGTTCTAATAAACCATGAGCTGCATACTTAGGGTTCTTTTCAATAAAAGGCCATAAGCTTGTCATCACCTCTTCAACAGCTTGAAGAAATTCTGGTTGATGTGCATCACGTGTTTTAACGTAGTCTAGGAAGTCGTTAAGGCTGTTGTATTTCAACGCTTAATCCTCAGCAGAAAATGGATCAAAATTGGTCAAAATTTCAATATATTGATAAGTTTTGGCGCAAAGTATTAAATATCTTTTACAGGCACTGTACAATAGTTTTCATAATTTTTTTTAATATTTTTTTAATTTCAATTACTTAATTATAGTATTTAATAATTTTAAATTATCAAATTCATTACTTTTAATTATGAATTAATGCTTATTCGGCGCTTTTATTGCGCGATAAATGACCCATAACAGCGCACCCCAAACTAACACTAATCATGTTAAAATCATTCATATTTCACACCTATGATCTCCTTTTCGCTTGATTAAGTTTTAACGTACATGCACGCACAAATCTCATTGATACAACAAGTTGATGCTTTCCTACCTCAAACCCAATGTGGTCTATGTGGCCACCGTGATGGTTGTTTACCTTATGCTAAAGCTATTGTAGAAGGAGAAGACGCGAATAAATGTGTCCCTGGCGGTCAACCTGTTGCTGACGCAATTGCTCACTTACTGAATCGCCCTAAGCTTAAAGCTGAAGAAAGCGTTTGGCCAATTCAATCTGATGGTCGCCCACAGCGTATGAAAGCGATCATACGTGAAGACGAGTGTATTGGTTGCACTAAATGCATCAGTGCTTGCCCTGTAGATGCCATCATTGGATCAGGAAAGTTAATGCATACTGTGTTAACTGATCTTTGTACTGGATGCGAATTATGTATACCACCTTGTCCAGTTGACTGTATCGATCTTGTTGAAGATTTACAGCCCATACCAAATGAGCAAGCCCGCATCCTAGAACAAAATGATCTTAGAAATCGTTATTATGCTCATATTCAACGTGAGGAAAATCGCAGTCTTCATCGCAAAGGTCCTGTCGTTAAAGCTGAAATTGATACTGCGCTTTTTGCTCAATTTTCAAAACAATTACAATCAGTACCTACTATTCAAACGATAAAAAAAACAGCGCTTCATAAGACATTAGATGCAAAATCTACAATCGAACTTGCCAAATTACGTACACAAATTAAAAAGCTTGAAAAACAACTTGCTGTACGTGAGAGTGTCGATAAGCAAGAGCAACTCAATACTTTATATGAAAAACTCAATTCAATTGAGGGTGTTTAAATGAACGTTAAAACACCTAAAACTGTAAAAAACATGACAAAAAACCAAATTCAAATTTTTTTTGAAAGATTAAGAGCTCAACGCCCAAACCCTAAAACAGAGCTGAATTATTCTTCACCCTTTGAGTTATTAGTTGCTGTGACCTTATCAGCACAAGCCACTGATGTAAGCGTAAATAAGGCCACAGATAAGCTTTTCCCTGTAGCAAACACACCTGAAGCAATCTATGCCTTAGGTGTAGAAGGATTAAAATCTTATATTAAAACAATAGGTCTCTATAACTCTAAAGCTGAAAATGTCATCAAAGCTTGTGAAATATTGATTAAACAACACAACAGTACTGTTCCTAACAACCGTGCTGATTTAGAAGCACTTCCGGGCGTAGGTCGAAAAACTGCAAATGTGGTATTAAATACCGCTTTTGGTCAACCAACCATGGCCGTTGATACCCACATCTTTCGATTAGGTAATCGTACTGGACTTGCGGTAGGAAAAAATGTACTCGAAGTTGAACACCGTCTAGTTAAAGTGATTCCAAAAGAGTTTATTGTAGACGCTCATCATTGGTTAATTTTACATGGACGTTATTGCTGTATTGCGCGGAAGCCAAAGTGCAATGAGTGTGTTGTGAGTGATGTGTGCAACTGGCCTGAACGTTTCGAATATGGAGCGACAAGACAGATCGATTTAAAACAGGTTTAACGATCAAGAGATTTTTTTTGATCTTTTTTCTCTTTATCTAATTTCATCTGTTTTTGACTATCGCGAAGTAATTTAAAACTTATAAATACCAAAAAAGACAATACTGCCAAGCATGCAAGCATCAATAAAATAATGGCAATATTTTGCACTTGTTTACCTTCACATCATAAAAAAGAAGCCCTAATATGACTTAGGGCTCCTTTTTTGTCAAAGCTGAATAATGGTTATTTAGTTTGATCTAAAATTGCAAAAAGTTCTTTTTGAACTTCTTCAATAGGACGAAGTCCATTCAACTTATCATACGTTGGCGCATTTTCACCTGAAGCTGCACGCCCTTGGTAAAAGCCAACCAACTGTTCAGTTTCAGTATGATACGAACCTAAGCGCTTACGAATTGTTTCTTCTTGGTCATCTGGACGCTGAACTAAATCTTCACCAGTTTCATCATCTTTGCCTTCCACTTTTGGTGGGTTGTAGACGATATGATAAACACGACCTGATGCTGGATGTTGGCGACGACCCGATAAGCGTTTAACGATTTCTTCATCAGGCACATCAATTTCGATCACGTGATCAATATCAATGCCTTCTTTTTCCAAAGCTTCAGCTTGAGGAATCGTACGAGGGAAACCATCAAAGATACAACCATTTGCACAATCTGGTTGTGCAATACGCTCTTTAACCAGACCAATAATCAGTTCGTCAGAAACTAGACCACCATTGTCCATTACAGATTTTGCCTGTAGACCGAGTTCAGTTCCTTCACGAATTGCAGCACGGAGCATATCACCGGTTGAAATTTGTGGGACATTGTAGCGCTTGCAGATCAACTGAGCTTGAGTACCTTTACCTGCTCCAGGTGGTCCGAGTAATATAATGCGCATAAATAAACATCCTCATTTTAACTATATCGACGATACTTGGTTAATGTCTTTGGTAGGCACCAATCCAGCATCTATTTATAAGAAAGCCACAAATAAATGAATCAGACCCGCGAAGAAACCTGTTACCCCACCTAGCACAATTAAGATCCATTCGTCTTCCTGGAATGCAGGACGTAATAGATTTTGAAACTCGCGCGGCGTTAATTCACGGATACGTTCTTTAAACATTTGATAGATTTTCTGTGCGCGGCTCGCATTAAAAGCTGGGTCGCATACAGGCACCATCGTAATTTCAATTGAGCGATCGATCAAGTCTGTCTTGAGTTTTGCATACTCTTTTGGACCTAAAGATAGCTGTAATGATGTACGAACCAATGGTGTTTCCATGATTTCATTGATATGACGTTTAACAATACGGCGTGTTTTGTCTTTTTTTCCACCATACATCATTTCCATCATAATAGATTTCAATGTAATCAAATCTTCAGTCACTACACGGGCAAATACATCAGATACTTCTTCTTGGCGCTTCATAAACGCACCTTGAATATTATAAGAACCAATGCGTGGAATGACAGGTTTTATCCAAGGGAATTTACGATCTTTCGTTAATTCAAAGAATTGTGGATAACGTATATAGTGTGGTTCAACTGGATTAAATACCATCCAAATTGCAATCCAATTTGTTAAAAAGCCCCAAATTGCTGCCCAGAATGGTACAGTCCAATGCCAAGGCACGACAAACCAAACGATCATTTGGAAGATACCAAAGAACATACCGATTAATGCACTGATATGCCAAATGAAGTTAATTTCTTTTTGACCCACTTTTAGGAACATATTGACCATCAATTGACGGTCGCCTTCCATTTGACTCACTACCATCGCACGCATATCCACGAGCGACTCAACATTTAAAGTTAATTCGGTTACGAGCTCTTTCAAAACATTTGGAAGTTGCTTATGTGCTTGCGCATAAATACGTCGCTTGATTGAGTAAGGTAAGTTTTCCCATAGAACCGCATTGCGATCCATCATCACTTCATCAATTAAGTGCTCTAACTCAAAGCCAACCTGTTCACCAATGATACGAGCAGTATCCTCGGGATCCATCGCATCTAAGAACTCTCGTAAGGAGCCAAGTTTTGATAGTGTATTGTCGGTAATAATACCCGATATACGTCCTGCCTTACGTGGAACAATTCCTTGCCATCCCACCGGAAGCGGACCTAAGTGAAAACCCCAAAACTTAATTGGATAAAACACCATCTTGAGTGCCATCCAGACGTGAGCCCAAGTCACAAATGCGGTTACTGGGATAATACTCAGTACTGCATAAAAATCAGGTCGATTGACGAAGGCTTGCCACAAATCACTCACATATCCAAACATTCATGACTCTCATATTCATATATCTAATTGCAGTCGAACTTGAGGTATAAAACCATAAAGCTTTCTAAAATCCTACACTTAAGGTGTAAGCAAACTGTAGTTCTGGTTTAGTTTCAAAAATCACTTGGTTTCCTTGCGTGATTTCCTCTCCTGCTTTTATCCCTACACTAAATGTACTAATTCTTTCTTTATTCAGCATGACATAAGATAAATCTATACCACCACCGAGTTGAGATTCCTTTTCACCATTGACTGTTTTTGATTTTAGATGACCAGCAAATGCACCTAAATAAAATCCATTTAAGTCCTTAGTTCCGAGAATTATTGGATAACGAAAACCGACTTGAGCGCCCACATCGTGGTCGTCATTTAAGAAAGCGCCAAGCTTTCCGTATCCAATACCGTATGGAGTGACGTATTCTAAATTCCCATGCGCTAACCGTTGTGTAACACCAGCACCCACATTTATTTTAGAAAATTGTTCTGGTTTCAATTTTGCTTCAGGATAAAACGATGAAAAATCTGCGTATGCTAAATTCCCTACCCACATCATGACAGCAAAGGAAACGATTTTTCTCATTATTTTCTCCATTCTCTCAAACTGAGAACAATATTATTATTCATCCATAGTGATTCGACTTTAACAGAATAATTTTCGTTCTTATATACAACAAGCTTTAAAATTAGTGTCTATTTGGTCAAATTTTAATTTTTATAACATACGAACTATTTATTAATTTTACAAATTTTATAGGCAATCTGAGTTAAAATACTTTGATATAAAGTCAGCTTTTACCCGCAAAAAAGTAAAGATCTATGAAGCAGCAGTTCCCACTGAAGAATGTACAACAAGAAAAGCGAATTTTTCGTAGTCGAGTGGTGTTTGCTATTTGCGTGGTAATCTTTTTTTTACTTGTTCTATTGTCTCGATATGCTTATTTGCAAATTGTGCATTACGACCAGTTTAAAGATGCATCGGACAAAAACCGAATTCGTTTACAACCGATTTCCCCTGCCCGCGGTTATATTTTTGATCGTAACGGCATTCTACTGGCTGACAATTATCCAGTTTTTACGGCTACATTAAGTAAAGCGGATGTGCCTGATATTGAAGACACGGTAGAACGCCTTAGAAAGATTATTGACTTGAGCGAAGAAGACATCGAACGCTTCATGAGTCGTGTAAAAACCGCAAAAAAGACTGAACGTGTAACGCTTAAACTAAACTTAACTGAAACAGATATCGCTAAATTTAGCGAAGTAAAGTTTAAATTTCCTGGTGTTTCCATTGAAACCCAAATGACGCGTTATTACCCACATGGTGAATTATTTGCCCATGTTATTGGGTATGTCGGTCGTATTAATGATAAAGAACTTAAAAGCATTGATAAAGATGCTTACGCAGGCACCAACCTGATCGGTAAAATTGGCGTAGAAAAATTTTACGAAGACCTGTTGCATGGTTCACCTGGCTTTGAATCTATTGAGACAGATGCATTTGGTAATGTCTTACGGAAATTAGGGCGTAAAGATTCTGTACGCGGTAATGACCTCTATTTATCACTTGATTATGGTCTCCAAACAGTAGCTGCTGAGCAACTTGCGGGGCGTCGTGGTGCAATTGTTGCAATGGATCCACGTACAGGTGAAATTTTGGCACTAGTTTCGAGTCCGAGTTTCAACCCCAATTTATTCGTGACTGGTATCAGTCATACAGACTATAGTGCACTGCGTGACAATTTAGATCAGCCGTTGTATAACCGCGCAGTTCAAGGGACCTATCCACCAGGTTCTACCATTAAGCCTATGGCTGCATTAGGGGGTATTCACTACGGTATTGTCGATTGGTCAACTGCTATTTCAGATCCAGGTTATTTCCACTTACCAGGAGACTCTCACAAATTCCGCGACTGGAAAAAAACGGGGCATGGTGTAGTCAATATGCATAAATCCATTGTTGTCTCTTGTGATACTTACTATTACGTTCTTTCTTACCAGATGGGGATTGATCGTATGAACACATGGATGCGTCAGTTTGGATTTGGTGAGAAAACGGGTGTAGACCTCCCTAGCGAAAGCACAGGCTTGTATCCTTCGCCAGAATGGAAAATGCGTACTCGCAATTCTAAATGGCTCAAAGGTGAAACAATCTCAGTCAGTATTGGGCAAGGTGCATTCACTTCTACCCCTTTACAACTCGCGATGGCAACTGCAATTACCGCAAATCATGGCGCCCATGTTACACCGCATGTATTGCGTGAAACCAAAGGAACAAAGCAATTCAAAGTCCACAATGCACCAGATTATAAAATTGCCTTCAATGGTACTGATGAAGATTGGATTAAGATGCGTGATGCCATGGTGGATGTGATCCAATCTGGAACAGGTAAAGGGATTCGTGGTGGACTGCAATATCAAATTGCGGGTAAAACAGGTACCGCTCAGGTCAAGAGTATTGCGCAAGGTAAAAAGTATAACGAAGCTTTATTAACTGAACGTCAACTCGATCACGGCTTATTTGTAGGCTTCGCCCCTGCCGACAACCCAGAAATAGCGATTGCAGTGATATGGGAAAATGGTCGTGGAGGTTCAGGAGCAACCGCGCTCGCACGTCCTGTATTAGATTATTGGTTACTCCATCGTGATCGTAAGCCAATAAAGCCGATGAATCATGTTGTCAGCGGCGGCTTAATGACAGCAGGCATTAAGCCTGGTGAATTACCTAGCGGATCTACCAATTTGTCAGCCGATCCAAATGCACTTCCTCGTGAACTCCAAACATCACGTAACAGCAACAGTGCAACGAATGCAACGAATGCAACGAATGCAACGAATGCAACGAATGCAACGAATGCAACGAATGCAACGAATGCAACGAATGCAACGAATGCAAACACTGACACTCAACGTAACACGAGTCAATAAATGAAAAATCAACTCCGCATCATTGGTGGTGAATGGAAACGCCGTGTATTACCTTTTGCCACTATTGAGGGTTTAAGACCAACACCAGATCGTGTACGCGAAACTTTATTTAATTGGTTAATGTGGGATATTCAACAAGCGCAGGTGCTAGATGTTTGCGCTGGATCTGGTGCATTAGGTTTTGAAGCGCTATCTCGAGGGGCAGCTCATGTCACGATGATCGAACCTAATTTAGAGCAAAATAAATTTTTAAAATCAAACTTAGCGCTTTTAAATGTGAATAATGCAAAACTGATTCAAAGCACTGCCCAAATCGCGCTAAAACAACTCTCAAACAATCAATTCGATGTAGTTTTTTTAGATCCTCCCTATAGTTTAAATCTTTGGGAGGAGTTGGCTTCATTGATTGACCCAAAACTCAAAGCAGATGCATTTATTTATGTCGAAGCCGATCAACCATTGTCATCACTTAATCTACCTTCTTCATGGCACCTCATAAAAGAAACCAAAGCTGGAACAGTTAAATCAGGCCTTTATCGAAAAATAGATTAGACATTTAAAATGTCTGATTCCAAAAAATCCGAATCAATCTGCCTCGATCGTAGGGAAACGAGGATAAAAACTCGTACCCTATCGTTTGATTCTGTTTCAGCAAATACTCAACACCATATCCAAACGTAATGCTTAATTGTTCCAGATTTGATAAGTCAAAATGACCTGTATCAAGTTTATTCTTCAATTCATTCCGATCAAAAGCCGTGAAATTAAAAAATTGAATACGTTCGGATTGAAAAATTGAATGCGTCAATACATCAAATCTCGAATATTCTTTCTCATTTAATTCTGCAATCTTGGTCTGTTCACTATTTAAATCTTCTATGGCAGGCTCATAGTGAAGTTCTTGCTGAGCTTCAAAAAAAATAAAAATGAGATTTTGATCATTCGTATTTTCATCATGATCCAAGGAATTCGCGTGAACAGCAGAAATTGAAAAAAACATCAAAGCTTGTAAATAAAGTTTTAAATTTTGAATCATATTAATTTTACGTTTCTATATCTTATTATTATGCATGAAAAAAAGCCTCCACTCAGGAGGCTTTTTTACTTAAAGCATTAAGCTAGACCTTTTTCTTTAAGTACTTCTAGCATCGTTGAACCAAGTTCAGCTGGGCTACGTGTATATGCCATTCCAGCACGTTCAAACGCAGCGAATTTTTCTTCTGCCGTGCCTTTACCACCTGAAATAATAGCACCAGCATGACCCATTCGCTTACCTTTCGGTGCAGTCACACCAGCAATATAACCAACAACAGGTTTGGTCACATTTGATTGGATATATTCTGCCGCTTCTTCTTCAGCTGTACCACCAATCTCACCAATCATAATAATTGCATCTGTGTCTGGATCATCTTGGAACAGTTTCAAAGCATCAATCTGATTCATACCAGGGATTGGATCTCCACCAATACCAATACACGTTGATTGACCTAATCCTAACTTCGTAGTTTGTGCAACAGCTTCATAGGTCAACGTACCAGAACGCGAAATAATACCGATTCGTCCTGGCTGATGAATATGTCCTGGCATAATACCAATCTTACATTCACCCGGCGTGATAACACCTGGACAGTTTGGACCCACTAAGCGAGTGCCATTTCCATTGGTTTCTAGATAGCGTTTCGCTTTCAGCATATCAATGGTTGGTACACCTTCAGTGATAACAACAATCAGTCCAACGCCAGAGTCAACTGCTTCAACGATAGAATCCAATACAAATGGTGCAGGAACGTAAATGACCGATGCATCAGCACCAGTCTCTTTCACTGCATCTTTCATTGTATTGAATACAGGTAGATTTAAATGAGTTTGACCGCCTTTACCTGGAGTCACACCACCCACAACCTTAGTACCATAAGCCAAAGCTTGTTCTGAGTGGAATGTACCATTTTTACCCGTAAAGCCCTGTACCAATACTTTAGTTTCTTTATTAATTAATACGCTCATGATTGATACTCCTTATGCTTTTACTGCAGCAACAATTTTTTCTGCGGCATCAGATAAGCCGTTTGCAGAAATTAGTTTAAGACCAGATTCATCAAGTAATTTTGCACCTAGTTCTGCATTATTCCCTTCTAAGCGAACAACAACAGGCACTGTTACATTTACTTCTTGAACCGCTGCAATAATTGCTTCAGCAATCATGTCACAACGCACAATACCACCGAAGATATTGATCAGCACACCTTGTACTGACTGATCCGCTAAAATGATCTTGAATGCTTCAATTACACGCTCTTTGGTTGCGCCACCACCTACATCCAAGAAGTTTGCTGGTTGACCACCATAGAGTTTAATGATGTCCATGGTTGCCATTGCAAGACCTGCTCCATTCACCATACAACCAATATTACCTTCTAAAGCAACATAGTTAAGGTCAAACTCAGATGCCTTGAGCTCACGCTCATTTTCTTGCGATTTATCTCTTAAAGCAGAAACTTCTGGCAAACGATATAAAGCATTCGAATCAATACCGACCTTGGCATCAACACACAAAATTTCACCATTTTCACGGACTGACAATGGATTAATTTCAAACAATGCGAAATCATTTTCTACGAACGCTTGATAAGCTGCAGACATAATTTTAACAAATTGATTAATCTGTTTATCTTTCAGCTCTAAAGCAAAAGCGACTTCACGAGCTTGGAAAGGAAGTAAGCCAACCAATGGATCTACTTCAACTTTAATAATTTTTTCTGGAGTTTCTTCAGCGACTTTTTCAATTTCGACACCACCTTCAGTAGAAGCCATGAAAGTAATACGACGTGATGAACGATCAACAACTGCGCCTAAATACAATTCACGCTCAACTGGATAGACATCTTCTGCAACGAGTACACTGTTAACTGGTTGCCCATTTGCATCCGTTTGATATGTAACTAAACGAGTACCAATAATTTGCGAAGCATATTCTTTTGCTTCATCAGCTGACTTAACGACTTTAACGCCGCCAGCTTTTCCACGCCCACCGGCATGTACTTGTGCTTTCATAACAGCGAATTTGCCGCCTAGCTGTTCAAATGCTTTTACTGCTTCCTCTGCATTTGTAGCGATGATGCCTTCCTGAACTGGCATACCATATTTTTTTAACAGCGATTTCGCCTGATACTCGTGTAAATTCATTGTTTTACCTTTTACTACTTTTCACTTTTTATGACACACCAATATTTAAACTTCCTTCGCAATAAATATTGGCATTTATTAAATTTAGTATTCTAGTTTTAGATGATTATTCAAACAAAAACAACCACCAAATGCAAAAAGAGCGGCCTCAGCCGCTCTTTTTTGTGTTATTTACGTTTACGCTGAATCGCGTGAATCGCTCGCCCATCTACTGCTAACGCAGCTTCATGAACTACTTCAGAGAAAGTTGGGTGACCAAATGTCATTAATTGAAGATCTTCAACGCTTGATACAAATTCAAGTGCGATCATGCCTTGGTGAACGATATCAGACGCAGCAGGTCCAATCACGTGCATACCAAGCAAACGATCCGTTTTAGCGTCAGCAACAAATTTTACGAAACCAGCATTTTCTCCAGCTGCCATCGCACGACCATTCGCTGCGAAACCAAATTGACCTGTTTTAACTTCGTGACCTTTTTCTTTCGCTTGTTCTTCTGTTAAACCAACCCACGCCGCTTCAGGGTGTGTATAAATCACAGAAATAATCGTGTCATAGTTCACTTGAGCTGCGTGACCATGAATACGTTCAACAGCCATTACGCCTTCTTCCATTGCTTTATGTGCAAGCATTGGACCACGTACTAAGTCACCAATTGCATATACACCTTCAACAGAAGTTGCACACCAATCATTTACTTCAACCAAACCACGTTCAGTAAGTTTAATGCCAGAATCTTCTGCTAATAAACCTTCTGCATACGCTTTACGACCCACGCAAACGATCAATTTGTCGAAAGTCTGAGTTTTGTCTTCGCCACCTTGAGTGTACTTAACTGTCACTTCACGACCATTGATTTCTGTACCAGCTACTTTTGCGCCAACACGAATATCAAGACCTTGCTTCGTTAATACTTTTTGGTAATCTTTAGCCAAAGCTTTATCAGCCATTGGTAAAAATGCATCCATTGCTTCAAAAACAACAACCTCTGCACCCAAACGACGCCATACTGATCCTAGTTCAAGACCAATTACACCTGCACCAATTACACCTAAACGTTTAGGTACTTCTTGGAATTCAAGCGCACCGGTAGAATCAACGATAAGATCTTGATCTACAGGAGCAACAGGAATATTTACAGGAACAGAACCAGAGGCAAGAATGACATATTTAGGTTCTAAAATTTGAGTTTCACCTTCATGTGGAACAAACTCAACTTTTTTACCAGCTAATAATTTACCTGTACCCTGCAACCATTCAATACCGTTACCTTTCAATAGGCCATCGATACCCATTGTAAGTTGGTTGACGATTTTATCTTTACGAGCAAGTAACTTTTGAAGATCGAATTTCACTTCGCCCGTTGTAATACCATGATCATCTAAATGATGAACAGTATCTTCATAACGATGTGAAGAGTCTAAAAGTGCTTTAGATGGGATACAACCCACGTTCAAGCAAGTACCACCTAAAGATGGTTTTCCTTTATGAATACGCTTTTCAATACATGCAACTTTGAAACCCAGTTGTGCTGCACGAATAGCAGCTTCATAACCACCTGGACCACCGCCGATTACTACTAAATCAAATTGTTGAGACATTCTTCTCTCCAAAAATGGGCCTAGAGGATCGCTCTAAGCCCATGGATTTATTCTTTAGAATTAAAGATCAAGGATAAGTTTAGCTGGTTCTTCTAACAATTCTTTGATTGTTACAAGGAAACCTACTGCTTCTTTACCATCAATTAAACGGTGGTCATAAGAAAGCGCTAAATACATCATTGGTAAGATTTCAACTTGACCATTTACCGCCATTGGACGCTCTTGGATTTTATGCATACCCAAAATTGCAGTTTGTGGCGTATTTAAAATTGGTGTTGAAAGCAATGAACCGAAAGTACCACCATTAGTGATCGTGAATGTACCACCTGTCATATCTTCAATGCCGAGCTTACCATCACGTGCTTTGAATGCGTAATCACGAATACCATTTTCTACTTCAGCATAGTTCATGCGATCAGTATCACGTAATACTGGAACTACTAAACCACGGTCAGAAGATACCGCTACACCGATGTCATAGTAACCGTGATAAACGATATCATCACCATCAATTGAAGCATTTACAGCTGGGTAGCGTTTAAGTGCTTCAGTTGCAGCTTTAACAAAGAATGACATAAAGCCTAAACGAGCACCATGACGCTTTTCAAAAGCATCTTTGTACTGAGCGCGCATGTCCATGATTGGCTTCATGTTGACTTCGTTGAACGTCGTTAACATTGCTGTTTCTTGCGTTGCAGCAAGTAAACGCTCAGCCACACGCTTACGAAGACGTGTCATAGGAACACGTTTTTCAATACGCTCACCTACAGCTACGCTTAATGGTGCAGCAGCAGGAGCAGCAGGTTTAGATTGGTGATTCGCCACATCTTCTTTAGTGATACGGCCACCACGACCTGTACCTGATACTTCTGATGCATTGATACCAGTTTCAGTTAATGCCTTACGAACAGCTGGAGCTTGGTCTTGAACAGGAGCTTGAGCACGTTCAACAACCGGAGCAGCACCCGCTTCTGTAGCAGCCGCAGCTTGTTCAACTTTCTCTTCAGATTGAACAGCTTGAGTTTGAGAAGCACCAGAAACAGCACCTGCTTCAAATGTAGCAATTACTTCATCAGAAAGAACTGTGTCGCCTTCGCCTTTAATGATATTTGCAATCGTACCATCTGCAGGAGCAACAACTTCAAGTACAACTTTATCCGTTTCGATATCACAGATCACTTCATCACGTGATACCGCTTCACCTGGTTGTTTGTGCCAAGTTGCAATTGTTCCGTCTGCAACTGACTCTGGGAATACCGGTGCTTTAATTTCGGTTGCCATTCTTAAGATTCTCCTGATTATTCTGCTACGATCGCAAGCGCTTCGTTAACGAGTTGTGCTTGTTGTTTTGCATGTAAATATGGTGAGCCACAAGCCGGTGCAGCAGATGCTTCACGTCCTGCATAGCTGATTTGAATTTGTTGACCTGACTTCATAACACCTTCGTATAAACGTGGTGCGATGAATAACCATGCGCCTTGGTTCTTCGGTTCTTCTTGCGCCCAAACAAGCTCTTTCACATTTGGATATTGTGCAAGTACTTCCGCTAAACGTGCTTCTGGATATGGGTACAATTGTTCAACACGAACAATAGCAGTGTTGTTCAATTCATTTTCACGACGTTTTTCAAGTAAATCGTAATAAACCTTACCACCGCAAAGCACTACACGAGTCACATCCAACTTATTAATGTTATCAACTTCATCAATCACAGTTTGGAAAGTTCCGTTCGCCAATTCATCAAGATTAGATACCGCTAATTTGTGACGTAATAATGACTTTGGAGACATGATAATCATTGGTTTACGAATTGGGCGAATCGCCTGACGACGTAAAGCATGGAAAATCTGTGCAGGAGTTGTAGGCGTCATCACTTGCATGTTTTCTTCAGCACATAGCTGTAAGAAACGCTCTAAACGTGCAGATGAGTGTTCTGGGCCTTGACCTTCAAAACCATGTGGAAGAAGCATCGTTAAACCACAAACACGCTCCCACTTTGTCTCACCAGAAGCAATGAATTGGTCAATAACAACTTGAGCACAGTTCGCGAAGTCACCAAATTGTGCTTCCCAAATAATTAAGCTCTTAGGTAGAGTTGTTGCATAACCATATTCGAATGCCAATACTGCCATTTCAGACAATAATGAGTCATAAATCGCTGTACGCGGTTGATTTTCTTTAATATGGCAAAGTGGAATATACGTCGAACCGTCTACTTGGTTATGAAGCTTCGCATGACGATGCGAGAATGTACCACGACCAACATCTTCACCAGTTAAACGAACAAGATAACCCTCGTCCAATAACGAAGCATAAGCTAGAGTCTCAGCTGCACCCCAGTTCAATGGCATTTCACCAGTTTGCATTTTAAGACGATCATCGATCACCTTAGAAACTTGACGCTGCATCACGAAGCCTTCAGGAAGCTCACGCATTTTGCGACCAAGTTCTTTTAAACGCTCTTCAGGGAAAGTAGTATCCCAAACGTCAGTGTATTCGTGACCTAAGTATGGCGTCCAGTCAACGAACATTTTTTTATTCGGTTCAAGTACAAGTGCATTAGCAACATGTTTACCTGCTTCTAAATCAGCACGGTAATCTTCGATCATCTGATCTGCAGTCGCACGATCAATTACACCTTCTTGTACTAATTTGTCAGCATATAATGCACGAGTCGTCGTTTTCTTATTAATGACTTGATACATCATTGGCTGAGTTGCTGCTGGCTCATCTGCTTCATTGTGACCGCGACGACGGTAACAGAACATATCGATAACAACGTCTTTACGGAAAGTATGACGGAAATCATGTGCAAGTTGAGCAACAAACAATACAGCTTCAGGATCATCACCATTCACATGGAAGATTGGTGCCTGAATCATTTTCGCGATATCAGTACAGTATTCAGTAGAACGTGCATCACGTGGATCTGATGTTGTAAAACCAACTTGGTTATTGACAACAATATGAACTGTACCACCTACCGTATAACCACGTGTTTGTGACATTTGGAAGGTTTCTTGGTTCACACCTTGACCAGCAAATGCAGCATCACCATGTACGATTACTGGTAATACGTCATCACCACCAATGTCTTTACGACGAACTTGACGAGCACGTACTGAACCTTCAACTACAGGCCCTACGATTTCTAAGTGTGATGGGTTAAATGCCAATGCCAAATGAACTTCGCCACCTGGAGTCATTACGTTTGACGAGAAACCTTGGTGATACTTAACGTCACCAGAACCTTTCTTGTGAAGTGATTTACCTTCAAATTCACCGAAAAGATCTGCTGGGTTTTTACCCATGATATTGACAAGCAAGTTGAGACGACCACGGTGTGGCATACCGATCACAACTTCTTTACATCCCACAGAACCTGCGCGTTGAATAACAGCATCAACCATCGGAATGAAAGATTCACCGCCTTCCACACCAAAGCGCTTAGCACCAACATACTTATTGCCTAAGTATTTCTCTAAGCCTTCAGCTGCAGTTAAACGTTCAAGAACATGTTTCTTTTGTTCTGCTGAAAAACCAAATTGACCTTTCACACCTTCAAGACGTTGTTGAATCCAACGTTTCTCTTTAGTGTCAACAATGTGCATATATTCAACACCAATAGAAGCGCAATACGTCGCCTCCATCGCATTGACCATTTCACCTAAAGTTGCTTCAGTTTTGCCAATTGCAAGATTACCTGTATTGAATACAGTATCTAAGTCAGATTTGGTTAAACCATGAGCCGCTAGATCAAGATCAGGCACTTCTTCTCGTTTTGCCAAACCTAATGGATCTAATTTTGCTTTTTGATGACCGCGGTTACGGTATGCAGCGATTAATTGTAATACGCCAATCTGACGACGCTCGTGCTCAGAACTAACTGAACTTTGAACGACAGGCTGAATACGGTTTGAGTTACGACCCAATAAAAGGAATTGCTCACGTACATTGCTGTGTGGTTGATCCCCTTTTGGGAACTTACCAAAGTATTCTTGCCAATCAGCACCGACTGATTCTGGAGCAACTAAATACTGCTCATAAAGTTCTTCAATATACGCTGCACTGTCAGCGGAAAGTTCAGTGTCAAGACGCAATGCGTCAGCAACTTCTTGCATTTGTGGACCCATTTCCTATTGCAAAACATTACAGGGAGCTTTCTAAGCTCGCCCATGATTGATAATGCCAAATCGGTAAATTGACATTCACCCATCTGGTACAAAAGACCATGGGGCGTATAGCATTAGAGAGTTTCTAATACCAATGACGAATCATAACGCCCTCATTGGCATCATCACTCATCTTTATACTCGATAAAATTACCGAGCAATTTTTGCAAATTGACTTAGAAAAAAATAAAAATATTAGTCTTTTCTAAAGCAACTTTTCAATTTCATTATCCCTGCTTTCAGCTTAACACCAAACCACCAAAATGTTGATTTAATGTACAGATTGAATAATATTCATGCTAAAAATTTTGTTCAAATCCTACCATGAACTTCACTTCAAACTGATTTTATTGACACATACCATTCATAAATTAGCTAAATACAACTATAAACCATTGAGATAATATAAGGTGCATTTAGATAAATTCTATTAAAATTCATAATTATTAGACTAAAGCCTAAAATTATAGATTTAAATACATGCAACTTGGATCATAAAACCGATATCTTAACATTTTAAAAAGATATTTGCAGATGCAAAACGTTTTCATTTATCCCTAAAGTGCATATTTTTTTATGATTGGGGCAAATCTAACCACTTCAACCAAAATATCTCGAAAACTAAATTTAACATCAAGTTTTGATTAAAAAAAAAGCACACCTAAGTGTGCTTTTTTTGGAACAGCATTATCCAGCTTGATCTAACAACATGCTACGAATGTGACCAATCGCTTTTGTTGGATTTAGACCTTTAGGGCATACTGATACACAGTTCATGATACCTTTACAACGGAATAAACTGAAAGGATCGTCTAAACGAGCCAAACGGTCTTGAGTAGCAGTATCACGCGAATCAATAATGAAACGATATGCATTCAACAATGCTGAAGGACCCAAGAATTTATCAGGGTTCCACCAGAATGATGGGCAAGACGTTGAACAACATGCACAAAGAATACATTCATACAAACCATCAAGATGCTCACGCTCTTCTGGAGATTGTAAACGCTCTTTAGGTGGTGCAGGTTGATTATTAATCAAGAACGGTTGAATTTTGTCGTACTGATCATAGAACTGATTCATGTCTACAACCAAGTCTTTGATTACTGGAAGACCTGGTAATGGACGAATAGTAATTACTTCTGGCAAATCGTTTAGGTTCCAAAGACACGCTAAACCATTTTTACCATTGATGTTTACACCATCTGAACCACAAATACCTTCACGGCATGAACGACGGAACGTTAAAGTTTCGTCTTGAACTTTCAATGCAAGTAGCGCATCAAGCAACATACGGTGCTTATCAGTCAACTCAAGCTTGAATGTTTGCATGTACGGTGCTTTATCCTTATCAGGATCGTAGCGGTAGATATTAAATGTACGAGTACCTCTACTCATCTTACTTCTCCCAATTAGAATGTACGTGGTTTAGGTGGAATAGCATCAACTGATAAAGGCTTGTAACGTACTGGCTTGTACTCAAGACGGTTATCAGCAGAGAACCATAAAGTATGCTTCATCCACTCATCATCACGACGGCCGTAAGGATATGCTGGATGATCTGGAGATTCTTCAAAATCTACAACAGTATGCGCACCACGACATTCTTTACGTGCAGCAGCAGAGATTAAGGTTGCTTTTGCAACTTCGTATAAGTTTTCCACTTCAAGTGCTTCAATACGCGCAGTATTAAATACTTTTGATTTGTCTTTTAAGTGGATATTACGGATACGAGGCTCAAGTGCAAGAATCTCTTTCACACCTTTTTCAAGAAGTTCAGTTGTACGGAATACACCTGCATGATCTTGAACGATATCGCGAATTGCATCAGCAACTTCTTGCGCATTCTCACCAGAAGTTGACTCATCTAAGCGACGGATACGCTCGACAGTTTGCTGAAGCACAGTTGTTGGAAGCGGCGCATATTCATCACCGTGATGCTTAGTCACATAGTCAATGATATGTTCGCCAGCAGCTTTACCAAATACAACTAAGTCAAGCAATGAGTTTGTACCTAAACGGTTAGCACCATGTACAGACACACATGAACATTCGCCAATCGCATAGAAACCTTTCACTGGTTTAGTGAAATTGCGATCCGCAGCATTGGTAGAATAAGTATCGCTGTCTTTGTCGTAATGTGCTTCTAGCGGAGTAGTTTCACGCGATTCAGGAACAACAACTTGACCATGAATGTTAGTTGGAATACCACCCATTTGGTAATGGATTGTTGGTACAACAGGAATTGGCTCTTTTGTGATGTCAACGTTCGCGAACTTCTTACCAATCTCAAATACAGATGGAAGACGTTTCATGATCGTATCAGCACCCAAGTGCGTCATATCAAGAAGGATATAATCACCTTTAGGTCCACAACCACGGCCTTCTTTGATCTCTTGGTCCATAGAACGTGATACGAAGTCACGTGGTGCCAAGTCTTTCAAAGTTGGAGCATAACGCTCCATGAACGGTTCGCCGTCTTTGTTACGAAGGATTGCACCTTCACCACGACAACCTTCAGTTAACAATACGCCTGCGCCTGCAACGCCCGTTGGGTGGAATTGCCAGAATTCCATATCTTGTAATGGAATACCTGCACGAGCAGCCATACCAAGACCGTCACCAGTGTTGATATATGCGTTTGTAGATGCGCGGTAAACACGACCAGCACCACCCGTTGCGAACAATGTTGCTTTCGCTTGGAATACTGCAATTTTACCTGTTTCTTGGTCAATTGCTGTAACACCAAGTACATCACCTGCTTCATTACGGATCAAATCAAGCGCGATCCATTCTACGAAGAATTGTGTACCCATTTTCACGTTGCTTTGATAAAGCGTGTGAAGAAGTGCGTGACCTGTACGGTCGGCAGCAGCACAAGCACGAGGAACAGCTTTTTCACCATAGTTCGCAGAGTGACCACCGAATGGACGTTGGTAAATTGTGCCGTCAGCGTTACGATCAAATGGCATACCTAGATGTTCAAGTTCATATACAACTTGTGGCGCTTCACGAGTCATAAACTCAATTGCGTCTTGGTCACCTAACCAGTCAGAACCTTTTACTGTGTCATAGAAATGGTAGTGCCAGTTATCTTCTTGCATGTTACCAAGAGAAGCACCAATACCACCCTGTGCAGCTACAGTGTGAGAACGCGTTGGGAATACTTTAGTCAATACCGCAACTTTCAAACCAGCTTGAGCAAGTTGGTAAGAAGCACGCATACCAGAACCACCACCACCAACGATGACAGCATCGAAAGTTTCGTGTGGAATATTTGTATAATCTTCTTTAGGGTTTATAGCGCCCATGATTGTTTCCTATCAATTCGCCCAAAAAATCTGGATTGCCCAGATCGCATATGCAAATACAGCAATAATGACTGCTGAAGTCAGTACTAGGCGTAAACCTGATGCTGATGGACCCATTTGACGAGTCGTCACATAGTCAGTGAATACTTGCCACATACCAATCCATGCGTGTGCAACAAGAGATAAGACTGCCAATAAAGATAAAATCTTCATCGGTAATGTCATCATAAAGCCGTACCACTGTTCGAAGTTGAAACCACCATTACAAAGGATCCAACCAAACACCACAACAGTATAAACAGCTAAAACTACAGCACTTACACGCTGGATAAACCAATCGCGAGAACCTGAACCCGTTAAACCAGTAGCACTTTTCATTAGAGTACGATCCATACAAATGATGCAACGATACCAATTGCAGATAAAATTAATGCGATTGTTGCTGCTACACGACCACTTTGTAACTCTTCAGCGATACCCATATCAGCAAGCAAATGCTTGATACCTGCGATGAAGTGGTAGATTAAGCCAGCGACAAATACCCATACGATGAAGCGCACGATAAAGCTATCAAAAATAGCTTGAACTTGTGCAAAGCCCTCAGGAGAAGACAATGATTTGTCTAAGATCCATAAAAGAACTGGTACGAGTAAAAATACGATGACACCTGAAAGACGGTGTAAAATAGATGCAATAGCCACAGGGGATTTTAAGTTTACGTCTAAAACTTGACCCATGGACAAATTGACAGGTCTGTTGCTTTTCACAGCGGGCATCCTGTAGTTAAAAACTCCATCCGGAGTTTGTTGGAATTAATTCGAAGGAAAGCTGGCATTTGTTAGACAAATAAATTGTCTAAACCTTTATACGACACGGAATTATAAAACGTGCAATTTCAAATTACAAACCTACGAAGCAGGCGTCAACCATAAAATATTTTTAAATAAGAATCATTTACATCTACTTTCTTACAGTTAAGTCATCTCTCTATTTAAATACAAACACTAAGCTATTAATATTTATATCAATTTATTTTAATTTAGTGTTACTGAACTCAAATGTTCGATTTGTCTTAATTAGACTAAAGCACAACTCACTACAAAAATATATTTTTTTAAGAAATATAATATTCATTTTATTTTTCAAAAACTTAAAGAAAATTAATTCTCAAATAATTTGTACTTTTAAAACTAATTAGAAAAATGAATATTGCTCACATGGTCATTGTTTTTTTATCTAATTGAATTGAGTAATTTCAAATGTAAAAAAGGATAAAAATCATATGCACTTATAAATTAATTACAAAATAAACTTCATTTTCTAATGTTGAGTTCACCACTTAAAATGTAATGAAACATTATAAATTAGACACTTTTTAATCAATTAGTAAATAAAGTGAAAAAAAATATTTCATTGTCATTATTGGTCTATTTATTCAGTCTATCATCTTAAAAAAACAGACAAATTCTATAAACAATCGCTTTTCACAACCTTTAACATATTGATAAAAGGTATTAATAATCAAGCATTACTTGGTTTAAATCATCAAAATATGCACGTTTTTGTCTTTTTTTTTATGCCACTACCGTTGAAATTGTCTTATTATACGGCGGCGCTAGTGAAAAGCAGATAAATTCCTACTGATTAACTGAGTTTAGAACCAGTCACTTTAGGTCGTCATTTTTATCCATAAGTATAATTGACAATTTTTGACTACTCACTAAGCTTAGAGCAAATTTTGAAACCGTCTAACTCACGGATTACAACAGATTATTTCGGGTTAGATAAAACATTCACCAGGACAGGAGATCTATTGAATGTCTGAAGCAACTGGCAAAAAAGCCGTATTACAGCTTGATGGCAAAGAAATTGAATTACCAATTTACAGCGGCACATTGGGCCCAGATGTAATCGACGTTAAAGATGTATTGGCCGCAGGTCACTTCACTTTTGATCCTGGTTTTATGGCTACAGCGTCTTGCGAGTCTAAAATCACATTTATCGATGGTAATAAAGGTGTTCTATTACACCGTGGTTATCCAATCGACCAACTAGCTACTAAAGCTGATTATTTAGAAACTTGCTACTTATTATTAAATGGTGAGCTTCCTACAGCTGAGCAAAAAGAAGAGTTTGACGCTAAAGTTCGTAACCACACTATGGTTCACGATCAAGTTAGCCGCTTCTATAACGGTTTCCGCCGTGATGCACACCCTATGGCGATTATGGTTGGTGTTGTTGGTGCGTTATCAGCGTTCTATCACAACAACCTTGATATCGAAAATGTTGATCACCGTGAAATTACTGCGATCCGTTTGATTGCTAAAATTCCTACCCTTGCTGCATGGAGCTACAAGTATACTGTTGGTCAACCATTCGTTTACCCACGTAATGACTTAAGCTATGCAGAAAACTTCTTGTACATGATGTTTGCTACTCCAGCAGATCGTGATTACAAAGTTAACCCTATTCTTGCAAAAGCAATGGATCGTATCTTCACGCTTCATGCTGACCATGAACAAAATGCTTCTACGTCTACAGTACGTTTAGCTGGTTCTACTGGTGCTAATCCGTATGCATGTATCGCTGCTGGTATCTCTGCACTTTGGGGTCCTGCTCACGGTGGTGCAAACGAAGCTGTTCTTAAGATGCTTGATGAAATCGGCTCTGTAGAAAACGTTGCTGGCTTCATGGAAAAAGTGAAGACTAAAGAAGTTAAACTCATGGGCTTCGGTCACCGTGTTTATAAAAACTTCGATCCACGTGCTAAAGTAATGAAAGAAACTTGTGATGAAGTTCTTGGTGCTTTAGGTATCAATGATCCACAGTTAGCTTTAGCAATGGAATTGGAGCGTATCGCACTTTCTGATGAATACTTCATCAAGCGTAACCTTTATCCAAACGTTGACTTCTATTCAGGTATCATCCTTAAAGCGATTGGTATCCCAACAGAAATGTTCACTGTAATCTTCGCACTTGCACGTACTGTTGGTTGGATCAGCCACTGGTTAGAAATGCACAGCGGCCCATACAAGATCGGACGTCCTCGTCAGCTTTACACTGGCGAAGTTCAACGCGATATCGTTCGTTAATTCGAACTACGTCGACAGTCAAAAAACCACCCTTTGGGTGGTTTTTTTATTATCTGATTAACAACAAAATATTGTTTTCAGCCCTGATGAAATAGAAACCTCGTATATATAGAATATCTACAAACAAAAAAAGCCTAATTAAATCAGGCTTTTTGATCAGTGTTGTGAATAATGATCCAAGTTTAATGAGCTTAACTGCTGTTTTAATTTTGCAAGAGACCATGGCCATGCTGCAAAGTTACGACCATTTTCATCCAAATAGTAACTCTTACAGCCACCTGCATTAAATACAGTGGTTTTAAGATGTTTTTGAACCAATTGATTATGTCGCTTAACAACGTCGTCTTTAATCACAAGCTTGTTAATATTTTGCTTTTTGATCTTTAGTAGGCCATCAAGAATATAATCTAATTGAGCTTCAGCAATACCAATAAATGAGTCATAAACCAGAATATTTGGTCCTAACACCAAAAATGCATTTGGTACATTGGTAATACTTGCACCTAAATAAGCTTCTGGTGAACTATTTTTCCAGCGATCCGCTAAGAGCTTCCCATCCATATCATAAATGCGCTTACCAATTGGCGGATGCGATACCTCAAAACCCGTACCCCAAATGATGACATCTACTTCATGACGCTCACCATTGGCCGCAACAACCGTATTCCCATCAATCTCAACCAACCCATCATTGATTAGTTTCACATTATCTTGTTGCAATGCTGGATAATAATTGTTGGCAAATAAAAGACGTTTACAACCAATATCAAAATTTGGTGTGACTTTTTTTCTTAATTCATCATCTTGAATTTGCAACTTCAATAATTGTTTGCTTAAGAAATTCACAGGTTTCAGCACTTTTGGATTACGCAAACCAAAGTTAATGCCATTTAAAATTTGGGCAATACTGCTCCGCCAAGTGGATTGAATAACGGGAAATTTCTGGATCAGTGATTTCGCTTGATCATTCAAATTCATATCAGCTTTTGGCAAAACCCAAGGTGCTGTACGCTGAAACACAAAGAGTTCTTTCGCTAATGGCTGAACCTGAGGAATAAATTGAATCGCTGAAGCACCTGTACCAATAACAGCAATACGTTTACCTTTAAGATCGTACTCATGATTCCATCTTGCAGAGTGAAACATTTCCCCCTTGAAACTTTCTATGCCCTTAATTTTTGGAAATGATGGCTCAGTAATGGGTCCCGTTGTAAAGATTACCGTTTTTGCTAGATACTTTCCTTGAGAAGTTTCTAACGACCACTGCGCCTTCTCGTTATCCCAACGTGCTGCTTTTAATTCATGATTAAATTGGATTTTTTCATTCAGTTGATGCTTCTCAACCACTTCCTCAAGATAACTTAAGATTTCTGGCTGCTTGGCAAACAAATGACTCCATTTGTGACTTGGCGAAAAGGAAAAAGAATATAAGGCTGAAGGAACATCACATCCACATCCTGGATAATTATTATCGCGCCATGTACCACCAACTCGGTTCGCTTTTTCCAGCACAATGTAGTCGCGATAGCCTGCCTGATTCATTTTATATGCCGCAGCGATACCTGAAATACCTGCACCAACAACAATCGTGTCATACACCTTTTGTTGTTGTTCAACTTTAAGTTCTTTATCTGCATTGTTTTTTTTCTTTACTTTTACTTCTGCTTTTTCAGATTGATCAGCAGTTTGAATTTTTAAATCTGCTTTGCTTTCAAATTCGTTATCGAGTGTCATTCTTTTATCTCTCTATTATTTTACAAACCGCTTAAACCATGGATAACCTACACCTAACATCTTGGTATATAAGGTTGGTGAAGCACGCTTCATCAACCAAAATAATTTCGCGTCTGGTTGTGGAATCGTATAAAGAATGCCTTTATCTAAATTGTTTAAGGTTTTTTGTGCAACTTGATCGCTTGTGACAAATGCATGATTCTGCAATAAATCATCAGCTAAACCCGAGTAATTGGAAGGTAATCGCCCATTCTTCATAATATTAGTAGGTACTAAAGTTGGGCAAAGCACATTCACACGGATATTATCTTGATGTAATTCTGCAGATAACGTTTCAGATAATGCAAGTACACTAGATTTCGTCACGTTATAAGCTGTCATTTCAGGTGCAGCTGTAAAACCTGCTGCTGAAGCAACATTAATAATTGCCCCATAACCTTGTTGTTTAAACTTCGGTACAAAAAAGTGACAACCATGAATCACGCCCCATAAATTGACATGCATACACCATTGCCAATCTTCTAGTGTCACCTCATCAAACTTACCACCTAACCCCACGCCAGCATTATTAATAACAAGTGTCACAGGATGATTAAAAAGGTTTTCTGCTTGATTCGCCAATCGCTCAACATCTTCCTTTTTTCCCACATCGCAGGATTCAGCAAATGCTTTTTGGCCTGTGGTCTGAGAAATCAGCTGAACAGTTTCTTCAGCTGCAGCTAAATTAATATCAGCACACACCACTTGACCACCACGTTTTGCAATTTCCAATGCAAAACTGCGTCCAATACCACTTCCAGCACCCGTTACCACAGCATAAGCCTGATGGCTCGGTTTAATTTTCTTCTTAAAAAAAAGCATGAACTATCCTTATTCTTATACCTTTAAAGCAGGCATGAATTCCTTCGTAAAGTATGGTGTTAAAATACCATCCACTGGATTTAATAAACGTTCTTTGTAGTACTCTAAAAACGCTGATGTATCATGATCATTCGGATGGAAGTCTGGTTTGAGATATTCGAAAATATGTTTGATCGAACTGCCATAAACCCCATCTTTTAGACCAAAAATCAAACCTACACTTCGGTACATATCTTTGTAGTAACTTAAACTGATTAGATTTGATGGCTTACGATAAAATGGCACAATTAAGGATGCAGCAGAAATCAGCACTAAAATCGTAATAAGCGCTGGGAAAAAGCCTGCTATTCTTAAAGCATAGTTACTCGAAAGAAGTTGGAACACATCATATGCAATATCTTTATGCTCTGATTCCTCAAGCATATGCCACATCCAAATTGCGCGTTGTTTCTCATCTTGAGATTCGAAGAAAATATGCTCATGATTCATCATGTATTCAGCAAGCACTGCGGTAAAATGCTCAATCCCAGCCATAAGCGATAATTTCATTGGCTGAGGCAACCGATTAAAACCATATTCAAAAACGTGATGCGCCAGAAATCTAAACAATTTGACAGGCAAATCTGCCTTTAAAAAAGCGTCATTTAATTCTTCATGAAGTTTAGAATGTAAAGCTTCTTGCCCAATCAGTGCTGTCACTCTTTGCTTGAGTAATGGATCTTGAATAAAGTCACGATGATAACGTGCTGTATCAATAACGAGATCCTCACCATAGGTTAAAAAAATTGAAAGTGAGGCAAAGTAAGCACTTGCTAATTCCGCATTCAAATAAAATTTTGGATCAATCTTTTGATGATCAAAATCAAATTTCATATGACGAATTGGAATAGCTTTTGATTGATTCTCAGAATCAAATTTAGAACCGTTTAGAAATTTTGAAATTTTTTTTAGTGGCTGAGTTAATAACATGGCGAACCTTCTCTTTTATCTCAGTGAATAAATTCAAATAATGTGAATTCTTCGACGTTTCTAAAAAATTAAGATAAAAAGACGAAATAGCCATTTGCATAATAAATCTTTAGAGATGGCATAATTGCTCATTCATCAAGATTGTCTAACAAAATTATTAAGTTTTAATCAGTAAATACCATTTCATTATCATTAAAGGTCAACACCATTTTTAACAAGTAATGATTCAAATTAGTGATATTTTGAGTGTCACATAAACTTTAAGTAGATTAAGAAATAAGTATGATGTTGTGGATGCCACTTATTTTAAAATGGATAAAATTTGACGCTTTTAGATGTAGATCACTCACCCAAGGTGAAATCACGTTAAGCCAAAGTGTCTTTGGTGATCTTATAGATTATAACAGGGTGAAAATCATGAATCATCCGTTTCTACCGTGGCAACCCTCAGCGGTATTTATGGCGCCAAAGGGCTATTTGCATATTCGCAACAAACATTTCAAAACTGACTATTCGAAAGAAAATAAAATCTATCAAGGAATTTTCATTCACGAGATGACTCATATTTTACAACACCAACAAGGACAAAATGTTTTGCTCAAAGGCGCTTTTCTGCAAAGTGCGTATTTTATTTCCTTCAAAAAGTATAATCCTTATGCCTATAAATTTGACCCTAAAAAAAATTTCAATGAATACAACATTGAACAACAAGGCGAAATAGCTAGAGATATATTTTTGAAAAAGATTCCGAATATTATTTTGAATCAATAAAAACTGTAAAATTAAAAGAATATTTTTTATTCAAGCTATTGATTTGTGAATCAGAAACACCATATCAGCTTTGACATCTGATTTACTGTGTCGCAAATCCATTACGATTTAATTTTTTATGTACAAACAATGGCAAAAGCTAGTATCTACTTTTATTTTAGATAGAATACATATGAATCGTAGTTTTTGCTGTGCAAGAAATAAGATCTTTTATCATGTTTTAATGATGTAAATTTGAGCCATTTGGCAGTTATGTAATATCACATACACACAGCTGAATAATTACTCCAATAAAATCAGCACGTGCTGTATATAAACCTATAGGATAGGACTTGGTTTAAATGAATAGTTTTAAAGTTTCTCTTGCTCAATTCTCTCCATTTGTCGGCAATTTAGAAGCCAATGTTCATCGAATGATTGGACTCGCTAACGAAGCCAAACAGCAAAATGCCAATATCATTGTGTTTCCTGAACTTTCGACCATTGGTTATCCTGCAGAGGATCTCCTACTTCGTCCAAGCCTAAGCAAACGTACAGCATCAGCTTTCGAAAAACTGGCTGAAGTGAAAGACATTGTGATGGTATTTGGTTTTGTTAATCAAGCTGATTCGGGTGCACGCTATAACTCTGCAGCCGTTATGAAAGATGGGCAAGTATTAGGTATTTATAACAAGCAAAATTTACCAAATTATAGTGTTTTTGATGAAAAGAGATATTTCGCTGAGGGTCATCAACACCTTGTATTTGAGTATTTAGGACATAAATTCGGTGTATTAATTTGCGAAGATGTCTGGACACTTGAGAGTGTTCAACAACTTGCCAAACTGAATGTTGAAACTGTTCTTGTGTTAAATGCCTCACCATACGAAGTTGGAAAGCCTCAACACCGTGTTGTTACGCTTAAAGAGTTAGCTAAACAATTGAATCTCAATCTTGTTTATGTCAACCAAGTAGGCGGGCAAGATGATCTCATTTTCGACGGAACAAGTTTCGTTGTGAATGCAAATGGTGAAGTTGTACTTGAAGCACCAAGCTTTAAAGAAGACCTTTTTCATGTTGAATATGAAGCAGAGCTTAAATCTTTTAAAGCCGCTACCAAAGCACCTGCATTAGATACGATTGCAGAAATTTACCAAGCTTTGGTTTTGGCAACACGAGATTATGTACAACGCTCAGGTTTCCCTGGTGTCATTCTTGGTCTCTCTGGTGGTATCGACTCAGCACTCACCCTTGCAATCGCTGTCGATGCTATTGGAGCAGATAAAGTTCAAGCTGTTATGATGCCTTACACATATACCTCTCAAATCAGTGTTGAAGACGCGACTGAGCAGGCAAAACGTATGGGAGTCACTTTTGGTATTGCGGAAATTCACCCAATCGTCAACAGCTTTATGCAGACATTACACCCATTCTTCGGCAATTCTCCTGCTGATGCAACTGAGGAAAATTTACAAGCTCGCGCACGCGGCACCTTATTAATGGGTCTGTCTAATAAATTTGGTAATCTTGTTTTATCTACAGGTAACAAATCTGAATTATCTGTTGGTTACTGCACACTGTACGGTGATATGGTCGGTGGTTTTGCTGTACTTAAAGATGTTTATAAAACGATTGTATTTGAGTTAGCGAAATACCGTAATAGTTTGGAAGATACGCCTGTAATCCCTGAACGTGTGATTACTCGCCCACCTTCTGCTGAATTACGACCTGATCAAAAAGATCAAGACTCATTACCACCTTACGATGTTCTTGATGCAATTTTATATGCATATATTGAAGAAGATCAGAGTCTTGAAGATATTATCTCTAAAGGTTTTGATCGAGATATCGTGACTAAAGTCATTGGATTGGTTGATCGCAACGAATATAAGCGCCGTCAGGGTGCAATTGGTCCACGTATATCCTCTCGTGCATTTAGCCGCGAACGCCGCTATCCAATCGTAAATGGATGGAAAGCAGGTGTCTAACTCGACACAACTCAATCAATTTGCTCAAGCACTTATGCTTGAGCAAATTCGGTTTACCCAACAACATTTATTAAATGCTGAATCAAATGCGGTATTAGACACGTTTGTTTCACAAGCTTATGCTCAGTTTAATCGAATCAAATTAAAAGATATTGTAAATATTGAACAACTTCATGCTGTTGTTTCGAAATATACTTTTGAGTTAAATCTTGGACCTGATTTACTAGAGTTTATTGGCGCTGTTGCACAACGTATTTACCTTCATTTAAAGAGTTCAAATGCTTTAATCGGAGATTTAATTTCAGACCATGATTTTGGGCTATGGCTAAATAAAATTCTTGAATTAGATCAAGTACGTTATGGTTTAAAACAACAAATTTTAAGTAATGAGAAGGCATATGCAGTAAGTCTTCAATTAGCAAATCAAATTTTAGAAAAATATACACCTTGGCTGGATAGGCTTCGAAAAAATAAAGTTCAAAATCATACGGTCAAATCAAAGATTTTTAATTTTCTCCAAGATCAGCAACACACATTAGAGTTAAAACTAGAATCCCAACTTGCAAATGCAATATTGGTTCAATTAGGCGAAATTATCACACTGCCTCAAAATGAACTTTATGAAATCATTCAACATATTTGGTCAGATCTCCAATTTCAAAAAATTTCAGCTCAGCTTGAGCAGATTGAAGCCATTGATGTCGAAGATTTTTTTATTTTGGTCTATGAAACCTGGAGAAATTTACGCCAATCCTCTGAGATTCAGTCCATCATTTTAGAAGTGGTTGATGAGTTCTATGAATATTTTGGTGATTACAGTTTACAAGCTTTACTCACGGCTGTTGGACTAACTCAAGAAGATTTAGTGATCGAAGCCCATCGTTTTGCACCTCAACTTATCACCATGTTAAATGATTTTGGCATTCTAGAACAATTAATTCAAAGTTTGATTCAGCCTTTTTATCAAGCACAATCTACACTTGATCTTATCTCAGGACATTTTGAGAAATAAAAAAAAGACCATGCGGTGAGCATGGTCTATAAAAATGGTGGCTATGACGGGACTTGAACCTGTGACCCCCGCATTATGAGTGCGGTGCTCTAACCAACTGAGCTACATAGCCGTAAACTGTGTGCGCATTATCTTAAGTTATCGTTGTATCGTCAAGCATACGAAAGCACTAATGATCACCCTTTATACAAATAAACCTTATTTGAACAAAATTAATCCATAATTATATGATTTTATTGTAATAGTAAGGTTTCAATAACATCAAAATCATGCTCAATCCTCAATATTTTATTCTCATATGCTGTTTAAGCCTTGTGAGCGGATGCCAAACGACTCACCCCATATTTGTGAATTATCACGGTGTACGCATGGATGTCGCTCAATGGATCAATGCTCAAAACTTTATAACCATGCAACAAAAACGAACTCTAATTCAATTAAGCCGTGCTCAACAAAAGCTCGTGCATATTGATGTCATTCCTGAAGATCATAAACTTGCCGTGAGTAAAGAGAATGCGGTTGCTCTTCATTGTGCACAGCTTTATTTGTCTGAGCAAAAAATTGAAAGCTTGCAAAATATTGTGTTTTCAAATGTAAATCAGACAGCCGTTTTAGCACAATTTGAACAAGAGTTTCCAAAAATTAAGCTAGATTCTCAGCTTATTCAGTGCCAATGAAAACTCAAGATTTCACACATAAAAAAAGACCACACTAGTGAGTGTGGTCTATAAAAATGGTGGCTATGACGGGACTTGAACCTGTGACCCCCGCATTATGAGTGCGGTGCTCTAACCAACTGAGCTACATAGCCGTAAACTGTGGGCGCATTATCTACTTGATTGATGTATCCGTCAAGTAATATCGGCACTGTTTGATCAAAATTTGTTGAAGTGAGCCGATAAGCCGGGTTCTGTCTAGAACGATCATTCCTCTAGGCATACAATCACTCATATGCTCAAGCGACCTACCCGAATCCAGTATGGGCCATACCTTAAGGATTCCTATTTGGTCTTGCTTCAGGTGGGGTTTACCATGCCATGAACTGTTACCAGTCATGCGGTGCGCTCTTACCGCACCCTTTCACCCTTACCATATTCTAGGCTAAACCGAAGTTCAGTTGCAAAATGGCGGTCTACTCTCTGCTGTACTTTCCGTAGGCTTACGCCTCCCAGGCGTTACCTGGCACCTTGCCCTATGAAGCCCGGACTTTCCTCCCCTGCTTTAGTCACGAAGACCTTCACAGCAGCGATCGTCTGGCTCACTTCAAGTGGCGCATCTTAACAAACTTTGAGATCAATTGCTCGTGCTTTTTTGAGCAATTAGTTTTTTATACTTTTCCAGCAATTCATCCTCAGATTCCACATGATTAGGATCTTTAGGAATACAGTCTACCGGGCAGAATAATGAACACTGGGGTTGGTCATAATGACCAATACATTCAGTACATAGATTCGGATCAATTTCATAGATCAGTTCACCCATATAAATCGCTTCATTTGGGCATACAGGCTCACAAACGTCACAATTGATGCACTCATCCGTAATAATTAAAGACACTCTACCAACCTTGCTGATGCTTACGTTCAAATGCCTCAACAACTGCTTTTGGCACAAATTTCGTCACATCACCTTTCAAACGTGCAATTTCACGAACTAATGTGGATGAAATAAACGAGTATTGCTCTGACGGCGTTAAAAATACAGCTTCAAAATTTGAATCTAATTGACGATTCATATTTGCAAGTTGAAACTCATATTCAAAGTCAGACACTGCTCTTAAACCTCTGAGTACAGCTGTTGCCTTTTGCTCTTGAAAAAAATTCACCAATAAACCGTCAAAACCAACAAACTCTACATTGTCTAAATGGCTTAACGATGATTTTGCAAGCGCAACTCGCTCATCTAAACTAAACACTGGATTTTTGTGATGACCAATTGCAATCGCAACTACAACTTCATCAAACATTTTTGCAGCACGAGATACAAGATCAATATGACCATTAGTAATAGGATCGAATGTTCCCGGATAGATGACACGAGTTTTAGACATCCATTTATACTCTAAGATTATTATGTAGGCGCATAGTTTAACAAAAACTCAATTCACACGCACACTTGTTGACAGTGAAATGACTTCACCTCAAGCCAAGTTTGAGGCAAAATAGGTCTAATCTTGGAATATTTGTATTATGTCGAAATCGATTGTAGTAAAAAAAAATAATAGTGGCACTATTGCGCTTAACAAACGTGCACGTCACGATTATTTTATTGAAGAAAAATTTGAAGCTGGTTTAGCGTTACAAGGTTGGGAAGTAAAATCTCTTCGTGCTGGACGCATGAGTATCACGGAAAGCTATATTATTTTCAAAAATAATGAAGCTTATTTATTTGGTGCTCAAATTCAACCTCTTCTTTCTGCTTCAACTCATATCGTTCCCGAAGCAACACGTACTCGTAAGCTACTTCTTTCACGTCGCGAACTCGAGAAACTCCAAGGAGCGATCAATCAAAAAGGTTACACATGTGTACCTTTGGCGTGCTATTGGAAAGGTCGTTTAGTCAAACTCGAAATTGCACTTGTTAAAGGTAAACAATTACACGATAAACGTGCCACTGAAAAAGACCGCGATTGGCAGCGTGATAAAGCAAGAATTTTTCATAAATAAAAAAACCGCTCATTTGAGCGGTTTTTTTATTAACAAAACCTTAAATTTCCATAACAGTTTGGAGCAAAGGTTTGATTTTTAAGTTGTAAATCTTTTAATGGAAAATTTACATTGGTATTCGGCAAATGAACATTCCCAACACCAAGTTTGTCACCAAACAGACAATCAAGTGCATTACAAGATGGAGGATTTCGACTGATATAATCACTGATTGGTCCAACCACTTGTTTTAACACATCATTCGTAATATCGATACGCTTCTCAGGTGTTACATCCCCAATATTAATCGAATCATTAAACGCCATCCACCAGCCCTGTTGTGCAGCAACGTCAGCATTTGGCCACCAGATTTCACTGTTTTGCACAGAGAGCGAGAATGGATTGTTTACAGGGATTTTATGAATTAAACCTAAGTTTTGATCTACCGTAATGTTGGCTTTTAAACCTGTAATGTTACCACTGACTTCTTTTTGCAAATTCAGTAATCCTACCCCTAGCACTTGGATATTAGCCGTGAGATTACCACCAAAATTCAATTGATTAATATTGGCAACACCTGTCAATTGTGCAGAACTCATTCGAGTACCAGAGACCGTAGTTCCATTAATTTGAATTGGTGCAGTCGTTTCTTGTAATGCTAAATTGTAATTATTCGATTTAAAATCGAGTGTCAAAGTAGGTGCAATAATACAAATCAAACAAATTCTTGCATTCACTTTTCCATCGATAGTTTGACCAGTATCGGCATAGGTCATACTTCGAGCATTAGTATAACCCATACCCTGAGTGGGATTAATTTTTAAATAACCACTGAGTGAGTTAATACCATTCGGTTTATCAGAGTTTTCATCACCAAGCGTCAGTAAACCTAATACTTTTTCAGCACTGAGACGCAAACCCACAACTTCTCGAGTTGATGCCGATGTTGGATTTTTTACCGCAAACTCTAAAAATGGATTGGTTAGCTTGGCTGAAGAACCCGCACGACCCTCTCTAGTGTCTGACATACCACTCAAACTCAGATTTTCGATATCAATATCACATCCACCTGCTCCATTAATACCACCACAGCCAAGTTGTAAATGCTTAATATTTGCATTGAGTTCTATATCTGCTTCCATTCCAAGCTTATAAAAGCCAACACCTTTACCTCGCATATTGTTTGCCCCATCATTGGGATCAATGTAACTCATACTTAACAAAGCTTGGCCATTTGTCGCTGATAACTCTTCATCACTCATCATTTTTAAATCATTATGAATGTTATTAGCCGTTGCATACAAAGGAATCAACACTAAGCATGATGTTGATAAAATCAATTTGATAGAACCAAGTAAACTCTTCAACATTAGAGTCTCCATATTATTTTTATTCAGGCTTAATCCATAAGCAACATCATTACTATCTATAAATTAATGAAAAAAATAAAGAGGCTTAAAACTTGCTAAATGAATTAAAATATAGAAATTAAAATAAAATTTAATATTTTCTAGAGACTTACATCACATTATTAATTTTTAAAATGTGATGTATATTCCAATTTATCCGATGAAATGCAAACTTAAAACTCAAGTATATCTATTATTTAGCAGAATTTTAAACTTCCATAACAGTTTGGGGCAAAGGATTGATTTTTTAACTGTAAGTTTACCAAATCCATATTCACTATTGAATTTGTTAATGGAACCTCACCTAATCTAAAATTACCTGCTAAACAACTTGTTGCTAAAAAACCACATTCGATTGGATTAGCCTGTAAATAATTACTAATTAGCGGTACAACTTGTTTAATCACTGCATCTGTCACAACCACTTTTTGACTCGGAGTAACATTACCTATATCAATTGGGTCCTCGATTGAAAGCCACCAACCTGTCTGAGCAGCAACACTCGCTCCAGTCCAATGTATATCTTGTTTTTGCATCGATAGAGAAAATGGATTACTCAAAGGTAAGCGGTGAATATATCCAAGGTTCTCTGAAACTTTAACATCTACATTTAGGTTTGAAACATTACCCGTAATGTCACCAGATAGTGGTATAGGCACAAGCCCCCAGAGTTTAGCACTTGCAGAAATTTTCCCTGACAATGCAATGTTATCTATTCGAGCAACACCTGTTAAATAAACATTTGACATTCTGTTACCACTAATAGTTTGGCCATTAATTTTTAAAGAGCCGCTTCCCTCAGCTAAATTTAAAGCATAATCATTAGACGTAAAGTCTGCACTTACGAAACCTGTTGTACTCTTTGCTTTTCCGTAAACTAATTCCCCAAGATTGTTAAAATTTACACCAGAACGAGCTGCTGTTGTCGCAGTTCCAACAGCGTCCTTAATCTTCAGATAGCCACTTAAACTATTGATACCATTTGGTTTTTCAGAGTTCTCACTACCAAGCGTTAATAATCCTAGTACTTTTTCTGCACTTAAACGAACACCAACCATTTCACGTGTGGAAGCTGAATCTGGGTTTTTTATAGCAAACTCTAAAAATGGATTGGTTAGTTGGGCACTTGATTGGACTCGTCCTTCACGAGTTTCTGCAACCCCTGACAAACTTAAGTTATCGATATCAATATCACAACCGTTTGCACCATTTACTCCACCGCATCCAAGTTGCAATCTTTTGATGTTAGCATTTAAATCTAATTGGGCTTCCATTCCCATTTTATAAAATCCAATATTTTGACCAGAATTCTTATTGACGGAATCTGCAGGTGAAATATAGCTTAAGCTCATGAGTGCTTTACCTTCAACATGTGAAAGTTCAGCGTCAGTCAGTTCTTGCATTGGAGCAGCATACGCTAATGTTATTGAAGTCAATCCATAGATGACAGGAATACAAAAATTTCTTGATTTCGCGAATCCTATTAAGATCATCATTGTCTCCACAATTTTTTATTTTTATGTCTTGTCTAACAAAAAGACAATGTAATATTCACTATTATATAAATTTTTACTATCAAATTGTGATTGATCTAACATTTTTTGTATTTAAATAATTCATATTTCAAAAAAAATGGTCTAGTAATGAATCACTTATATCAACTTAGCAACTTGTAAATTAATGTATTTTTATTTAAATCTTTCATTTAAATAAACAACAGATCGAAGTGATTAAATAAAATCTCAAACATAAGTAAAGATGATGAGCTTTAAGAAAGTCATCATTTAAATACCCAGACGATCTGATTGAAACTAAATAAATTCTTTTCACTCCATGAAGACAAATGTCGCCATGCGGCCGGTTTTTGAATTACGGCGATGAGAATAATATGTTTGATCCTCCGTGTAGCTACATCGCTCACCTCCAAGAACCTGTTCCACCCCTAAACTTTTCAATATATGGCGAGCAATCGCATACAGATCTGCGTAATACTTACCCTCTAGATCTCCCTTTTGAAATGCTGAACTTAATTCTGGAATCCTATCGCAGAATGTGTGCATTACTTCCTCACCCACTTCAAAGCATGGCTGACTAATTGCCGCACCTAACCACGCCCAAGAGGGTTGAGTGCTCATGGCATTGACTGTATTTTCAATAATGCCATTTGCCAATCCTCGCCAACCTGCATGCAAATTAGCGACTTCAGTACCATCTTTGTTACCGAGAACCACTGGCAAACAATCTGCCGTCATCATCATTAATGCATGATGTTTTTGTTGTGTCACTAAACCATCGCCATTTAGAGCGTGTAAGCTCATGTCATCATTTACAACGTGACAGATTGTACTGTGCGTTTGGTTCATCCAAGTCAATCGACTCACCCCATAGACTGAGAAGTCACTTAACAAGTGCATTCGATGCTGATGAACACGTTCTGGTTGATCATTTACATGCAAAGCCAAGTTAAAACCTTCTAAATCAGTCTGAGATGTTTGAAGTGCGTGAGGGTGACTTAATTCTGTTTGTCCTACCACAACACCTTTGGGCAAACCTTGCACAATTTGCATGTAAACTTTCCTTTAATTTAGTAAGCCTTATTTTCCGTACGAAGAGTCTCAAGTAATGCTGTGAAATCTCCAGGCCATGGTGCTTCAAACATCATTTCTTCACCTGTACGTGGATGTATTAGCCCCAATTTTGATGCATGAAGCGCTTGACGTCTAAACTCTCGTAAATGAGTAGCGAGTTTTTCTGAAGCACCTGCAGGCACTTTGACACGACTGACATACACTGGATCACCGACCAAAGGGAAACCAATATAAGTGAAATGCACACGAATCTGATGAGTACGTCCAGTTTCTAATTGTGCTTGCACACGTGTGAAATTTTGGAATCTTTCTTTCACATTATAGTGAGTCACGGCATCACGACCACCTGGTAAGATCGCCATTTTTACACGATCTACGGGATGACGTTTAATCGGCTCATCAATTTTACCGCCTGCAATAATATTGCCATAACAAATCAAATCATAAATTCGATAAACTGATTTTTTCGCCAACTGTTTACTCAAGGAAAATTGAGCTTCTAAATTTTTAGCTACAACCAAGAGACCGCTGGTATCTTTATCGATACGGTGTACTAGACCAGCTCGAGATAATTCTGCTGATTTTGGAAAATGATATAAAAGAGCATTAACCAAAGTACCATTCGGGTTTCCTGCACCAGGATGTACAACCATCCCCACTGGCTTGTTAATGACTAAGATATCATCATCTTCATAAATAATATCTAAGGGAATATTTTCAGGTTGGCTGGTGACTTGGGCTTCAAGCTCTACATTAAGCGTGAGTAGCTCATTCCCTTCACTTTTATATTTTGGTTTCACAATTTGACCATTTACCAACAAATGACCATCCTTCAACCATTGTTTCAATTTTTCACGCGAAAATTCGTTCCAAGCGAGTGCTGCAACTTGATCTATTCGCTGACCAAGAGAACTCTCATCCACTTGAAATTGCAACGATAAACGTGTTGCAGTTGGGGCTGAAGTATGGTTATCTGCATCCTCAGAATCTTCAAGTAAATTGATGTCGATTTCTGGGAAATTAGAATTAGAAGTTTGTGCTGAAGTCATTTGCTCATTCGGACAAAAGTGGTTTAATAGTGCAATTGTAGCCTATTGCCCGTATAAACAGAGGAATTTTTATGTCGCTACCACGTTATAAAGTTACAATGCTTGCTTTATCGCTAGGCTTAGCAGCAACATTTGTGGGCTGTAGCAGTAATCCCAAGAAGGATGTTGTGGATACTGGACCTAAATCAACCGAACAATCTTATTTCGATAAAGCACAAAAAGCATTAGATCGTGGTCAATATAGCGATGCAGCACAATCATTAGAAGCAATTGAAACTTATTACCCTACAGGTCAATATACTCAACAAGCTCAACTCGATCTTTTATATGCTCGTTTTCAACAAAAAGACTATGAAGCTGTTATTGCGCTAGCAGACCGTTTTATTCGTTTAAATCCTCAACATCCTAATGTTGATTATGCTTACTATGTTCGTGGTGTGGCGAATATGGAGCAAAACTATGATGGTCTCATCCGCTATACATCACTCCAACAGGCTCATCGTGATGTCAGCTATTTAAAAGTTGCATATCAAAATTTTGTTGATTTCATTCGTCGTTTCCCAAGTAGTCAGTATGCTGTAGATGCTGCTCAGCGCATGAAATTTATTGGTCAAGAACTTGCTGAAAGTGAAATGAATGCGGCTCGCTTTAACTTAAAGCGTAAAGCTTGGCTTGCAGCAGTTGAGCGTGGACAATGGGTTGTGGAACATTTCCCTCAAACACCTCAAGTACCAGAAGCGCTTGCAACGATTGCTTACGGATACGATAAACTCGGTGACAAGGCAACATCTCAACAATACGTTGAAGTGCTAAAGCTAAACTACCCTCATCTTGTGAAGTCTAATGGTGAGGTCGATTTACGCGCAGCACGTAAAGATGGAAGTTGGTTAAATCGTGCAACCTTGGGTATTTTAGGTCGTGAAGCACGCAGCCAAACAACGGCAGAAGTATCAGCAGAGCAATCTGACAACACCAATACACAACCCGGTTTATTGAATCGCTTAAGCTTTGGCTTGCTTGGTAATAAAGATCACAATGTGGAAAGTGCGCCAGCAAATGAAAGTATGTACGACCCACAGCGTCAATAATCCATTCTTACGAATCAAAAAAGGTGGGATTACCCACCTTTTTTATTGCATGGCTTTATTTATCGTCTTAAGTGTTTAGGATAGACTTAATTCAATCACTTTATTCCTCATTCTTTTGGCTTTTTAATTATGGCAATTCCACAACATACGATTGATCAAATTTTAGATCGAACTGACATCGTCGATCTTATTGGCCAACGTGTGAAATTAAAAAAGTCAGGTCGTACCTATTCAGGCTGTTGTCCTTTTCATCAAGAGAAAACACCTTCTTTTCACGTCTACCGTGATAAGCAATATTTCCACTGTTTCGGTTGCCAAGCCAATGGAAATGCAATTCGCTTTATGATGGATATTGATAATCGCAATTTCATCGAGGTGATTAAAGACCTGGCAAGCCAAACCGGTATCGAATTACCTAAAGACAATCAAGACAATAAAAAACTCTCATACAAGAGAGAACCTATTAAACCTAACCAAGAAAAGCAACCGCAGGCACCCATTGAAGCAGATGCAGCAGAAATCATTTCTCCGCCTACTTCAGCTTTTGATGTAGATCCTTTTGAAGCATTTCAAAACTATGAATTCGATGAGTATCAATTTAATACAGATGACTTGAATTCAGTTGAGGTCGCACCTGAAGGTAATTTATACGATCTTCTTGAAAATGTTGCTTTATTTTATGAAAAACAACTTCCAAATAGCCAAATTGCGCAACAGTATTTTCAGCGACGCGGACTAAGTGATACCACGATTAAGTATTGGCGATTAGGTTATGCCCCAGAAGATTGGCAACATCTTGAAAAAGCATTTCCGCAAGATATTGAAGGATTAAAACTACTCGGTTTGATCAGAACCAGTGATTCTGGTCGTGATTTTGATCTACTACGAGAACGTGTCATTTTTCCTATACGTGATGCAAAAGGTCGCGTTGTCGGTTTTGGTGGACGAGCATTGAATGACGAGATCAAACCCAAATATATCAACTCGCCAGACTCTGAAGTTTTCCATAAAAACCAACTACTCTATGGCTTATATGAAGGTCGTAAGCTCAAAGCCAATCATTGGTTAATGGTTGAAGGTTACATGGATGTCATCGCATTACAGCAAGCTGGCATTCCTGGCGCAGTTGCCACCTTGGGGACGGCGAGCAATGCTGATCACTTGAATCTATTATTTAAACAAAATAATCAGTTAACTATTGCTTTTGATGGTGATTCGGCTGGTCAAAAAGCTGCTCGACGCACTTTAGAAATTGCACTTCCCCTCTTAAATGATGGTCGTGAACTGAAATTTTTTATTCTACCTGCGGAGCATGATCCTGACTCATTAGTTCGTAAGGACGGTGTTGAAACTTTCAATCGACTTTGGCAACAATCACCACTCTTATCAGAGTTTGCTTTTTCACTTCTCAGTCAACAATATCAAATCAATACACCTGAAGGTAAAAGTCAGGTCATGGCTGAGCTAAATCAACTCACCAATCTGATGCCTAAGCAAGGTTCGTATCGCTATTTGATTCGTCAATATTTCAAAGAAAAATTAGGATTCAATAAAAAGTGGCAGCCTCAAGTGAGTCTTGACGCTTCATTATCATTTAATATTCGCACACGAGATGAAGATTTCGCAGTGGCAATGTTAATGTACCATCCTTTTCTTTATATTCATTTTGAAGTATTACGCGCAGTGATTCCTGAAGATGAATTGCTTGCAAAAGTATTAAAAATTTTTAATGTCATTTTTGATGATCTGCCAGATGACCAAGAGTTGGCGAGTTATTATATTTTGGGTGCATGTAGCCCATTTCATCATGAACTCTCTGAGATTTTAAAACGTACTAATATTCAAACACTCACTGAAGCCCCTGAAATGGCTGATAAACTTGCCTCAGAATACTCACTTTCACTCCAAGAAAAATATCTGAGAATCAAATTTAAAGCAGCAAAATCATTAAATGAGTCTAAAAACTTAAGACAACAACTGAATGAGCTAACCAAAAAAATTGGACTACGCTTACTACATGAATAAATAAAAGCGGTCAGTGACCGCTTTTATTTTTTTAGTTTTCGCTGAGCACTAAAAATATCTTCTAAATGTTCTTTAATCGTTTCATAGACATCAGGATTTTCATCTTTAGCGACTTCTCTGAGTAAGATGGATGTAGGATGTAATAGCTTTTGCGTCAAACGATGCGCCATTTCCTGCATGACAATGGCTGCATCATCGCCAGAGGCTAAACGATCTAATGCATGCTCTAATTCAAATGCTTTAACTTTATCTCCATGAGCACGATACTCACTAATTGTCGCTCCAGCTTGTGAAACTTTCTGCTGAGTCACCAATTGTGTTGCTAGTTGATTGACCATCACTTCAGCTTCAACAGCGGCTTGGCGTCGCTGCGCTAAGTTTTCATCAATAACACCTTGAAGATCGTCCACCCCATAAAGGTAAACACCATCCAAGCTTTCAGCCTTAGATTCAATATCGCGAGGAACAGCCAAATCCACCATCAACATTTGACGGTAACGACGTTTTTTTAGTGCTGACTTAACATCTTGATAGGAAATGACCTGATGTAAACTTCCTGTACAACTTGAAATCACATCAGCGCGATGTAAATTTTGAGCTAAATCAACAAAAGGAATAATTTCTACCGCAACACGATGTGATATTTCTTGCGCTAAAAGTTCCGCCCGTTCCTGACCACGGTTACAAATTAAAATTTTAGCAACGCCCATTTCAGCTAAGTGCTTTGCAACCAAGCTATTCATTTCACCTGCTGCAACCACCATAACGGTTAATTGTTCAGGCTTACTAAAAACTTGTAGTGCTAACTGTGCTACCGCATACCCCATGGATACAGCATGACTACCGACCGCTGTTTCTGAACGCACTTTCTTAGCAGCATAAAATGCATATTCAAAAATACGATTTAAATTTTGTGAAACAACTTCAGACTCTTTTGCTAAATTAAGTGCAGACTTCACTTGCCCCATAATCTGAGGCTCTCCAAGCATGAGTGAATCTAATCCTGATGCAACACGCATCAAATGTGTCACAGCATCTGTATTTTCATAACGGTAAATATGATTTTGTAATTGTTTTACATCAATGCCATTTTTTTGAGCGAGCCAATCTAATACCATCTCCGCATTATCAGCGATGGCGTAGACTTCAGTACGATTACAGGTTGACACCACAACCATATCGTTCAGCTGGTCATGGTGACTTTGTTCAGCCAACAATAGTTTTAACTTTTCAGGGTTAAAAGCAACTTGCTCTCGTAATTCAACTGAGGCTGTTTGATGGTTGACACCCAATGCAAAGAAAGACATATCAGATCATCAATTGGCTAAATTTATGCTATTGTGCAATAACGGTGTCATAAAAAGCAGTACTTGGATAAAAAAATTGCGTCAAACAATGAGCCGCACAACCGGCATGACAATTCGACAGTATTCTACCACACTCTTGTTAGTGAGTAGCATGACTTACAGTGCTCATATTAGAGCATCTGGAGAATTTTACCATGCCAATTTAAATCATAAAGTTTTACAACAGGCTATGGTTGCAGAATTTGCTTTAGCTGCACATGACACACCGACTGCTTTACACAACTATACCGTACTTGCAATCCAAACCAGTTCAACAGCTTTAAAACAACGTGCACTTAACGTCGCACTCGAACAAAACGACTTACAAGCCGCTTTAGATATTGCAACCCATTGGGTCGTGCAAGAACCCAAAGATGTACCTGCAAAATTCTATCTTGCGCATATCGCATTAAAGTCACACGAATATGAACTTGCTGCTGATGTGCTCGATGATATTTTAAATTTAGATCCTGAATCAGATTTAGAACAAATTCTTGAAGGAATTTCTCCGGAATCCCCTGAGGATCGAGCATATTTATTAAACACTTTGCGTAATAGTAAAACGCGTAACAATCCTTCAATTCTCGTTTTGATTGCGAGTTTACAAGCACAAAATAATGAAATCGAAAATGCCTTAATTACTTTAAATAAAGCATTAAAAAAACGCCCCAAATCAACAGGGTTTATCTTACTGAAAGCAAACTTACTCATGGCTTTAGGCGACGAAGAAGAGACGCTAAAATGGTTTGAAAAAAGTGCTCGTAAAAATCGTAATAATTTAGAGCTCAGTCTGGCTGAAATCCGCTACTTAATTAAACTGAATAAAAATGAACAGGCGTTAAGCAAATTAAAACGCATCATAAAAAAATGGCCTGATTCGGAAGAAGCTCTTTTTATCGCTGGTCTAACATCAATTGATCTCAAAGAATATGAGCTTGCTGAACAGTATTTGGTCGAACTACGTGCATCTGGACAGTATCAAAATGATGCTTATTTTTATTTGGCATTAAATGCTGAACGAAAACAACATTTTGAAACAGCTAAAGCTTATTATCGACTTGTAGATGGTAATTTATATATGGTTTCTAGACGAAATCTAATTTCAATCTATGACAAACAAAATCGCTTAAGTGATGCGCTGCGCTTTCTGACTCAGGAACGGGTGAATTACCCCCAACATGCGAGTTTCTTATATCAAGCACAAGCTGAAATACTCAAAAAAATGGGCAATAACAAAGCTGCCTTGGGCTTACTCAAAGAAGCGGCTAAAAATTTAACTGATGACCCTGAAATTTTATATTCTCAAGTCTTATTACTTGATCCATTTACGGATCGCGATCAATTAGATGAATTGCTTAAAAAATTACTCACGATCGAACCCAATAGTCCAACATATCTGAATGCGTATGCATATACTCTGGCGTTGCAAAATCGTCGTTTAGATGAGGCGAGACAATATGCCGAACAAGCTTTAGACAATGCCCCAGAACAAGCATCTATCTTAGATACCTTAGGCTATATCTGCTTTCTTCAAAACGATTTTGACACTTCCACCCGTGTACTTGCGAAAGCATATCAACTCAGCCAAAGTCCAAATATCGGCATTCGATATGCTAAATCGCTTTATATGCTGGGTTCACTGGAAGAATTTAGCCAAGTGTTACATCAACTCCATAAAAATCATCCAAATCATCCTCAATTGGATCAACTCGATAGTTTATTGTTGCCACAAAATATCAAAAAGAGTTAATACTGTATGATCTTAAATTTAAAATCATTATTGCTGATTGCCACAAGTAGTGCGCTTCTTGGGTTAACTGGCTGTCAAGCAATTCAAACTCAACCATCACAGCCAACAACGCAAAACCTTGAACAATCAAATCAATTTAATCTTCAGGGTAAAATTGGCGTCAAGACCCCCAAGCAATCAGGCAGTGCTTTTTTTACTTGGCAACAGCAAGATGAACAGTTTGATATCGAGTTAAGCGGAATTCTTGGAGTCGGTAAAACTCAAATCTCAGGTCAACCTGGTCAAGTGACACTGAACAGTGCCAAAACTGGTGAAATTACAGCCAACTCACCTGAAGAGTTATTGTTTCGTGCAACAGGTTGGGAAGCACCAATTACTTATTTAGTCGATTGGGTACAAGCTAAGCAAGCGACTGAAGAAGCTGAAATTCAAAAAGACGAATCGATGCGAATCAGTGAAATTAAAGAACAAGGTTGGCATATTCAATTATCTTACAACGGTCAATCTACACAACCAAACCGTTTGATTTTAAAGCAACAACTTGAAGATGGAACTGAAAATCGTATTACAATGGTAATTCAAAATCGTTAAGTTTGATTATTTATGATTCGTGTACCCTCCCCTGCAAAACTGAATTTGTTTTTACACATTACGGGGCGCCGTGAAAATGGTTACCATGAGTTGCAAACTATTTTTCAGTTGATAGATCTTTGTGATTGGATGGAATTTACTCCAATCTCTAACCAATCTATCTCCATTTCAGGCCTATCAGAAGTAAGTCTTGAACAAAATTTGATTTATCGTGCAATGATGATGCTGAAACCCTATGCCAAAAGTGAAAAATTAGGCATTCATGTCAACATCGAAAAAAATATACCGATGGGTGCAGGACTCGGTGGTGGCTCTTCAAATGCGGCTACCGCGTTATTAATCATGAATCAACTTTGGCAATGTGGCTTAAATCGTGATCAATTAGCAGAAATTGGTGTACAACTGGGTGCTGATGTTCCCATCTTCATCCATGGTCGTAATGCATGGGCAGAAGGTATTGGTGAACACTTAACATTCATAGACTTAGATCAAAAACAATACATTGTGTTAAAACCTGACTGTTTTATCAGCACTCAACTGCTTTTTTCACAAAAATCGTTGACAAGAGACACGAAGACCTCTAAATTTTGCGCCTATCAGATAAAGCCATCTGATTTCAGAAATAACTTTGAACCTCTGGCAAGAAGTCTATATGCTGAAGTCGATGAAGCAATGCAATATTTAGATCAGTTCGGTGTTGCAAAACTTACAGGTACAGGTGCTTGTGTTTTTACTGAAGTAACGACTGAAATGAACATTGATGACATTCTTGCTCATTCACCTTGTAAAGCTTACTTAGTGAATAGTTTAGAACAATCACCATTGAATCAAATCATCGTTTAAATGATAGGGGCGTCGCCAAGTGGTAAGGCAGCGGGTTTTGATCTCGCCATCCGTTGGTTCGAATCCAGCCGCCCCTGCCAATTTAGTTCAAAAAGACAGAACATTGGTATCATGAGTTGAGTCAAACAATCTTGACAAACCCATATAAAACCATTAAAGTTCTGCCGCATTAGGGGCGTCGCCAAGTGGTAAGGCAGCGGGTTTTGATCTCGCCATCCGTTGGTTCGAATCCAGCCGCCCCTGCCATCTCATTCTATACATTTCAACCGCCAAGGGTGCTTCATGCCCAATCTTGTCGTTTTTAGTGGAACTGCGCATCCACAATTCGCCCAAAAAGTCGTTAGCCACTTGCATATCCCTCTAGGTGCTGCATCTGTAGGTCAATTCTCTGATGGTGAAATCGCTGTCGAAATCACTGAGAATGTCCGTGGTAAAGACGTATTCATCGTTCAGCCTACTTGTGCTCCAACTAATGATAACCTTATGGAAATCTTAGTAATGGCAGATGCATTGCGTCGTGCAAGTGCTGGTCGTATCACTGCTGTGATTCCTTATTTCGGTTATGCTCGCCAAGACCGTCGTCCTCGTTCTTCACGTGTTCCAATTACTGCAAAAGTAGTAGCAGATATGCTAACAACTGTAGGTATTGACCGTGTTGTGATGATCGATCTTCATGCTGACCAAATTCAAGGTTTCTTCGACATCCCTGTAGACAACATTTACGGTACGCCAGCGCTTTTAGCTGACTTACGTCAACAGTCTCATGACAACCTTATGGTTGTTTCGCCAGACGTTGGTGGTGTTGTTCGTGCTCGTGCTGTTGCGAAACAAATGGGCGATATCGATTTAGCTATCATCGACAAACGTCGTCAAAAAGCAAATGAATCACAAGTGATGCATTTGATTGGTGATGTTAAAGATCGCGACTGTGTGATCGTTGATGACATGGTTGATACAGCTGGTACTTTATGTAAAGCCGCTGATGCATTGAAGACTTTTGGTGCGCGTCGTGTCGTAGCATATGCTACTCACCCTGTTTTATCTGGTAAAGCGATCGAGAATTTGAAAAACTCTGTTATCGACGAACTTGTTGTGACAGATACAATTCCGCTTTCAGAAGAAGCTTTAGCTCTTGGTAAGATTCGCCAAGTTTCAGTTGCGAGTATGGTTGCTGAAACAATTCGTCGTATTAACAACGAAGAATCTATTAGCGCAATGTTTGATTCTTATCTATAATAGAGCGCTAAAATTTTAAAGCCCTGCCTTTTGGTAGGGCTTTCTATCACTAGATCGGTCGCAGATCTAGTTCACTTAACTTAAATAGGATGTCTCTCATGGCAAACTTCGTATTAAATGCAGTAGCACGTGAAGAAGCAGTACAAGGGAAAGGTGCGAGCCGCCGCCTTCGTCTTCAATCTAAAGTTCCTGCTATCATCTATGGTGGTGATGCTGCACCTGTAGCAATTACACTTGAGCTTCGTCAGCTTGTTAAATACTTAGAAGACAACGCTTTCTTTGAAGAAGTAATTGAAATTGATGTTGATGGTAAAGTTGAAAGCGTTAAAATCCAAGCTTTACAACGTCACCCAGCTAAAAACACTCCAATGCACGCTGACTTCAAACGCGCATAAGTGTTGATGGTGTAAATTAGTGTCTCATATTTCACTGATTGTTGGTTTGGGCAACCCTGGTAAAGAGTATGCTCAAACCCGCCATAATGCAGGCTTCTGGTATGTAGAACGTCTTGCAGAACAATATGGCATAACACTTAAAAATGACCCTAAGTTTAATGGATTAAGTGGTCGCGGTAATGTAGAAGGACAAGATGTTCGACTTTTATTACCTTCAACCTTTATGAACCGTTCTGGTCAAAGTGTTGTACCCTTCGCAAAATTCTACCAAATCTCTCCAGAAGCAATGCTTATTGCTCACGATGAACTTGATATGGATCCAGGTATCATTCGCCTCAAAACGGGTGGTGGTCATGGTGGTCATAACGGTTTACGTGACGTTGTTCCTCATACTGGCCCTAACTTCCATCGTTTACGTATTGGAATTGGACACCCTGGATCAAAAGACCGTGTATCAGGTCATGTTCTAGGTAAAGCACCCTCAAGTGAACAAACGCTCATTGACGATGCAATTCATCACGCACTAAGTCGTACAAAATTATTAGTGAATGGTGAAATTCAGCAGGCAATGAATCAAATAAATGCCTACAAGCCGTAGTTGATAAATTTAATTTTTGTTCAACAATTTTTCTTGCCACGATGAAAATTTGAGGGCAAAATGCGCTTTCAAATGCTTCACCCAAATTAAAAAACTGTTGTTTCTAGATAATAAAACAATCTTAGAACAACTCAGGAGACGCTTCCCATGCTATCTCGTTTATTAAAAGCTAAAATCCACCGTGCAGTTGTAACACAAGCTGAACTTCATTATGAAGGTTCATGTGCAATTGATGGTGCATTACTAGATTTAGCTGGTATTCGTGAATATGAAGAAATTCATATTTGGAATGTAACTAATGGCAAGCGTTTTACAACTTACGCAATCCGTGGTGAAGAAAACTCAGGCATTATTTCTGTAAATGGTGGTGCTGCTCACCAAGCAGATTTAGGTGACATTATTATTATCGCGACTTTCGGTGATTTTACTGTTGCAGAAGCTGATGCACATAAACCACGTTTGGTTTATGCAAATCCAGATAACACTGTGAATCACACAGCAAATTGTATTCCTGTCCAAGTTGCTTAATGATTGACTAAAAACTCGCTTACTTGAGCGAGTTTTTTTATAACAAATTATCATAGAATTACTCTTCATCCACCAACTGCAAGCTCTGGCTAATCCCATCTGCTCTTAACCAAGCTAATTCATAACTGGCATTCGCCAAAGCTAGAACCCGACGTTCAAACTCAGTCCAGATCGGTTTAACATGTGGAGCTGAAATACCTAAACCACTCTGCTCTGCTAAATGCTTGTTTTTTTCACAAATTTTAAGCGCATGATATAATTTTCGGCCTTTTGAAGCATTCTCCAATACTCGGATTCTTTTTGATTCAATGAATTTTTCCACCTCAGAAAGTTGAGCATGAGGAAGCATTGGAACCAAAATTTGATCCAGTTGTTGATCTAAACGTTTCCAAATACTCAGTCGTTGTTCCTCATTATAAGTATTCCACTGAATTACTTCGTGATTAAAACGTCGACAACCACGACATACCGCATCACCAAACACTGTTGAACAACGTCCCGCACATGGTGTTAATGAAGGGATTCGACGCGCTGTATTCAAAACATTTTCCTCATATAAAACCATAAATTTTCTATGGCTTTCTCGCATATTTTCAAAAATCGCGTTAGAATACGCGCCTGATTTTATCCCTATATTAATACATTTGGAGTACTCCATGAACGCTACTGTAGAACAGCTTGCACCTGTAGAACAGCAAGCGACCACTGGTTGGGTTGTTGCGGCACTTTATCAATTTAAAGAAGTTGAAGATTCTCTAGCACTTCAACAAAAATTACTTGAGTTGGTAAAAACCATCAACCTATGCGGTACTCTTATTGTTGCCCATGAAGGGATTAACGGAACAGTTGCAGGTGACCGCCATGCAATTGATGTCATTCATCAATTCCTTTTAAATGAAGGATTTAATGACATGGAATATAAAGAGTCACACAGTGACGAAAAACCATTCCGTAAAATGAAAATCAAACATAAAAAAGAAATCGTGACTTTAGGTGTTCCAGTGAAACCACGCGACTTGGTTGGTCACTATCTAGACCCTAAAGAATGGAACGAACTCATTGCACGTGATGACGTGATCTTAGTCGATACAAGAAATGATTACGAGTACAAAGCAGGCACATTCAAAGGGGCAATTGATCCAAAAACTGAAACGTTCCGCGAATTCCCTGAATATGTAAAAAACAATCTTGAACAGCATAAAGATAAAAAGATTGCCATGTTTTGTACAGGCGGGATTCGTTGTGAAAAATCAACTTCACTACTTCTTCAAGAAGGCTTTAAAGAGGTATATCACCTCAAAGGTGGTATTCTTAAATATTTAGAAGAAACCCCTCCTGAAGAAAGTTTATGGGAAGGTGAATGCTTTGTTTTTGATGGTCGTACTGCGGTTACACACGGAGTGGAAGAAGGTCAAAATGTGAAGTGCCATGCTTGTGGTTGGCCATTAACCCCCGAAGAAGTAGCATTACCAAGTTACGAACATGGCGTATCATGTGTTTATTGTATCGATAAAACAACAGAAAAGCAGAAAGAAGGTTTCCGTATGCGCCAGTCTCAGATTATTGCTGCAAAACGTAAACGCCTCTAAATAAAAAATATTTTATTTAACTTACAAAAGCGTTGTCTACATTACAGTGTAGATGACGCTTTTTACATTGAACAAACAAAATTTCAATTTCTGATATATCACCATTACAAAGTTATTTTATAACAACACAAAACACATGAAGTCATTCAGATAAATTTAATACGAAGGAAATAAATTTAGTTCGAGGTAGAAAATCATGAATCGATTGCCATTCAAATATCTTCCTATTCAACGGAATTTTGCTCACCATAATCATTTAGATCGTGTATCAGCTGTACCGACACATTTAAAATTTATATATATCGATTCACATAATTCTGATGTTAGATTGCATATACGTAACCAATCCCATTATTTTATCGTAACGTTAGGTGCTTGTATCGGCGCAATTATTGCTTTAGCAATCGGTTTTCAGATGAGAGATTCAATGACTCTTGTCTTCATCATCAGCGTAACGCCCCTTCTCGTCAGCTATATCCTACGAGAAGTCTATGTTCATACACTTATACAAATTCAACACCCTGAATTAATGCATTAACTTAATTTCACTGTATTTTTTCTTAAAAACCTCTAGCATAGGTTTAAATTTAAAATACAAATCACTTATGAAAGATTGGATCATTTCAGTGATGGAGCAATTGGGCTATTTCGGCATTGCTCTATTGATGTTTCTCGATAATGTTTTTCCACCTATACCCTCAGAGATTATTATGCCTTCAGCTGGCTATACCGCTTCTCAGGGTCAATTACTTTTGATCGGTGTCATTATTTCAGGAAGTATAGGTTCGCTCTTAGCTGCCGCTACACTGTATTGGTTAGGACGTAAGATCTCTGATCAAAAGCTCTATGCGTTCGTTGAGAAATATGGCAAGTATTTATTTATTAAAGTAGCTGATGTTGATAAATCATTAGAATGGTTTGAAAGATATGGACATCGAATCGTTTTTTTTGGACGTATGGTTCCAGCAGTACGATCTCTGATTAGCATACCTGCAGGCATGAGCAAAATGCCTTTCGCAAAGTTTATGTTTTATAGTGGTTTAGGCACGGTTATATGGACCACCTTTTTAGCATATGTGGGTTATTATTTTGGAAATAACACTGAAATGATGCACAAAATATTTAGCCAAGTAAGCTATCTAATTATTGCTATTGTGATCAGCATAATCATTTGGATTGTGTACCACAGACAAAAAAGAAAGAACTCAAAATAAAAAAAGCACCTTACGGTGCTTTTTAATTAGTTCGGCGTATGATACATCAAATACAATTCATTCAAGTTATCTGGAATTTCTTCTGCAAGCTCATCCATTAATTGACCGTTACGGCGGAAAGACTCCATTTGAGGATCTTCTTCGTCAACTCCACTAAACACCATAATTGGCAGAGTGAGATCAACCAATTGCTCTTCAAACTCAGGTGTGAACCATGCATCTTCATTTAAGAACATTGCATCGACAAAGCCTACACTCCAATCCCCAAGGCTTGACTCTACATCTGCTTCTTCAATTTCAAAAGGAAATTCGATACCTTCTTCATTGGCAAGTTTTTGACGTAAATCTTCTAACCAAAGTTTAACTTGAGCTACGATCTCTGTAGGCACTTTCTTTTGATTATTGTCAAATAACTCATCCAACCAACGATCAAATTGAGGACCTACAGCTGTCGCACACAAAAAACCATGAGTTGCAGCAAAATCTAGACCATGCTCATTTTGGTCGCCATCTAAGTAGTCACTTAACAAGTCTAAATCTAATGCACTCATTGTATTTCCAAAGGTTGTATCTTAATTCCGTAGAATAACATTTTAGATCAGGATACCCAATCTAATTTAGTCTTCATCATCGTCGAAATCATCATCGTCAAAATCATATTCAAGATCTTTCAATTCACGATCTAAACGACGCTGTGCGAGTAAGTCATCAATCAAGCGACGCTTTTCTAATGATTCTTTGGCGCTAATTTTGCTCGTAGTTTCATCAAAACTAACATCATCATCACCGTAGTTATCATCTAGTTCAAAATCTGTAGAAGACACTAAAACTACCTCATGTGTGAAAAAATGAATGGGGCTAGGCGCTATTTATCTTTGTTCAGAATACTTGTCAAGTTTTATTTTATTTTTCGCTGATATTTATACAAATTTTAGTTTTTTTTGGACAAAAAAATATGTCATTATTTAATCAAGGATCAAATCCTTATTGCTGGTTTAAAATAAAAAGCATGATGTGCTTGAAATGAACAATTTTGACCCAATATTGACTTAAATAGCTTAATTCATTGGTTTTCAAAACCAATTATACTGAGTTAATACCATACTAAAGATAAGTTAATTGTGCTAGAATGCACGGTTTTTCCCCGCCACAGATTCAACGAGAAGAGAGCAAAGATGAGCGATATGCATTCCCCTACTTCACAAGTAGCGGCTCTGATTAGCCGAGGCAAAGAACAAGGTTACTTAACCTACGCTGAGGTTAACGATCATCTCCCAGACTCGATCACTGAAAGCGAACAGATTGAAGATATCATTCAGATGCTTCAAGACGTCGGTATTCCTGTACACGAACGTGCGCCAGAATCTGACGATGCAATGTTTGATGGTAGTAGCGCAGAAACGACTGACGAAGTTGCTGAAGAAGAAGCAGCTGCAGTTTTAGCATCTGTAGAAAATGAGCCTGGTCGTACAACTGACCCTGTTCGTATGTATATGCGAGAAATGGGAACAGTTGAACTGTTGACTCGTGAAGGCGAAATTCAGATTGCAAAACGTATCGAAGAAGGTATTCGTGACGTTTTAAACTCAATTGCTTATTGGCCAAATGCGGTTGAAGTTGTATTACAAGAATATAAAGATTACGAAACTGGCGAGCGTCGTTTAGCCGATATCCTTTCAGGCTATTTAGATCCAGAGTCTGATGAAGAAATTCCAGAAGTTTTAGAAGAAGTTGATGCTGATCTTGAAGAAGAAACAGAGACTAAACCAACTAAAGATGTAAAACTTGATGACGATGATGAAGAAGAGTCTGAAAGTGATGATGATTCTGAGGGTGATTCAGGTCCAGACCCTGAAATCGCAAAAGTGCGTTTTGCAGAGCTAGAAGCTGCGTGGAATGCGACTAAAGATGCGATCGCAAAACATGGTCGTAACAGTAAAGAAGGTAAAGCAGCTCTTGAGTCGCTCGCAACCGTCTTTATGATGTTTAAGTTCACACCACGTTTGTTTGACATCATTTCTGAAATGATTCGTGGCACGCATGAACAAATTCGTACAGCAGAACGTGAAGTAATGCGCTACGCAGTTCGTCGTGGTCGTATGGATCGTACTCAATTCCGTACAACGTTCCCTGGTCAAGAATCAAATCCAGCTTGGTTAGATGAGCAAATTGCTAAAGCCACTGCTGACCAAAAACCATACTTAGAGAAAGTACGCCCTGACGTTCTTGCTTTCCAACAAAAAATCGCTGATATCGAAAAAGATCTCGACCTTACTGTACGTGAAATTAAAGATATTTCTAAACGTATGGCGATTGGTGAAGCAAAAGCACGTCGTGCTAAAAAAGAAATGGTTGAGGCGAACTTACGTTTGGTAATCTCCATCGCGAAAAAATATACCAACCGTGGTTTACAGTTCCTCGATCTGATTCAGGAAGGTAACATTGGCTTGATGAAAGCCGTAGATAAGTTTGAATACCGTCGTGGTTATAAGTTCTCGACTTATGCAACTTGGTGGATTCGTCAGGCGATTACACGTTCAATTGCTGACCAAGCACGTACGATTCGTATCCCTGTACATATGATTGAAACCATTAACAAGATCAACCGCGTATCTCGTCAATTGCTTCAAGAAATGGGACGTGAACCTACGCCTGAAGAGTTAGGTGAACGCCTTGAAATGGATGAAGTCAAAGTTCGTAAAGTGCTTAAGATCGCTAAAGAACCAATTTCGATGGAGACACCGATCGGTGATGATGAAGACTCACATCTTGGTGACTTCATTGAAGATGGTAACATCACTTCACCAGTTGATGCTGCAACTTCAGAAGGCTTGAAAGAAGCAACACGTGAGGTACTTGAAAACCTCACTGAACGTGAAGCTAAAGTCTTGAAGATGCGTTTTGGTATTGATATGCCGACGGACCACACGTTGGAAGAAGTTGGTAAACAGTTTGATGTAACACGCGAACGTATTCGACAGATCGAAGCAAAAGCGTTACGTAAATTACGTCATCCATCGCGTTCTGAACATTTACGCTCGTTCCTTGAGAATGACTAATCTATCCATAGGATAATACAGGCTTGAATATGGGGGACACTCCCCCATAATATAAAGCATGTAGCAAATAATTCTAAATACCTGCGCCTAGCAGGTATTTTTACTAATGAGGTGTCCTATGACTGACATGATCGATCGCACTCCATCACGCGAACTACAAGAACATCTTTGGGTGTTTCCGATGGATTATCCAATTAAATTGATTGGTCTTGCAGGTGAGGATTTACGCAAAGCCGTGAATGACATTTTTGTTAAACATTTCCCTGATTTTGATGGGAATGCAATGACAGTGACACCATCGCGTACAGGCAAGTATCATTCAATTACTGCGCAACTTCGTTTTGAAGAGCTTGAGCAAGTACATCAAGTATATGCAGACTTGGCTGCTTGCCCTTTAATTAAAACTGCACTTTAATAAAAAAACACGCTTCATGCGTGTTTTTTTATGTTTGTTAATTATTCATCAAGTATGTGCCTAGGTCACACTTAATTCAACAATATTGTCTATAATAAAACTCATTTTTGAATGTGAGCCTTAACCTCCGTGGATGTCAAAACCAAACCTCAATTGATTATTCGTCACTATACCCAAACCACTTCTTATGAAGATCGCTTCCAAGAAATGAAGCTGATGACAGAACAGCGTGACGAACAAACAGCAGATGAATTTTGGATTTTGCAGCACAATTCTGTGCTTACCCAAGGACAAGCTGGCAAACCAGAACATATATTAGTGCCTAGCCATATCCCAGTTGTTCAAACTGATCGTGGTGGACAAGTCACTTGGCATGGTCCAGGACAATTAGTTGCATATTTTATGTTTGATTTAAATCGATTAGGCTGGAATGTCCGTACTTTAGTCAGCTATGCAGAAAATGTCATGATCGATTTATTAAAAAAATACGGTATCGAAGCTTATGCTAAACCAGATGCACCTGGTGTTTATGTTGATGGTAGAAAAATTGGATCTCTGGGCTTTAAAATCCGAAAAGGTCGCAGTTATCATGGACTCTCACTTAATATAGATTGTGACCTGGAAGGCTTCCAAACTATTAATCCATGTGGTTATGCAGGTCTTGAAATGGTCAGAATCTCTGATTTGATAAATCCCTACCCAAGTTTTGATATGTTAGTTCAAGACCTCATTGCCTATCTAAAAAAAAGTGACCTGTTCAGTCAAATTATCGTGAATGATCATTAAAACTCCTTTACTTTGTCATTAGATAATTTTAGAGTATTTACTCTAAATTATAAAACTATGTGATAAGGGACAAGTGAGTGATTTCTATTAACTCTGTAAAGCCCGCGCTAGAACAAGCTTATGTCAAACTCATGCTTGACGTGATTGGCAGAGGCTTAGCGATGGCAAGTCAAGTCGATGAAGAAATAAAACAGGAAATTGCTAAATTTCCTGTCGGCTTCACGATTTCAATGGACGTTTTCAACAGTGATGCAGCATTTATTGCACAAGTGAATCCACAACATCAACTTGTCTTAATCGACCATGCATCAAAAAAACCAGATTTAACGATTACCTTTAAACATATGCATCATGCTTTTTTGGTATTTTCTTTCCAAGAAAGTACTGCACAAGCATTTGCAAATGACCGTATGATTGCTGATGGCGATTTAGGTCATGCAATACGTTTAGTGCGTTGTCTGAATAAAATGGAAGCCCTTATTCTTCCAAAATTAGTCGCTGAACTTGCAGTCAAAGAATATCCGGTCAATCTGTCATTAAAAGAAAAATTGACAGGTGCAGCAAATATTTATCTCAAAGTAGCTCAGTCATATATTAAAGGGAGTGCTTAAGCATGGCTAAACCATATTATGAATTTTTCTGTCCAGTTAAAGTGATTGCTGGTAATGCTGCGCTTGAACACATTCCATTTGAGCTAGATTCAATGGGTTCAAAAAAACCACTCATCATCACAGACAAAGGCGTACGTGCCAATGGTCTACTTGAACCAGTGGAAGCTGCTTTTGCAGCGACAGAAGTAAAAATTGGCTCAATTTTTGATGAAGTTCCACCGGACTCAAGTTTAGAAACAGTAAAAGCCGTGACTGAGATGTATCGTAACAATCAATGCGATGCCATCATTGCAATTGGGGGTGGTTCAGTCATCGACACAGCAAAAGCTGCCAATATTCTCGTCTCCGAAGGAGGCGATGATCTGCTGAAATATTCAGGGGCTCACAACCTACCTCGCCCATTAAAGCCTTTTTTTGTTATCCCAACAACATCAGGTACAGGCTCTGAAGTCACGATGGTTGCTGTGGTTTCAGATACAGCGAATAATCAAAAAATGGCATTTGCTTCAAAATATTTAATGCCTAGTGCTGCAATTTTAGATCCACGTATGACTTTAACATTACCTCCACACCTGACAGCAATGACAGGAATGGATGCAATGACACATGCAGTTGAGGCCTATACGTGTTTGGCAGCGAATCCTATCAGTGATGCTTACGCTACTGCTGCAATTAAAAAAATTAGTGAAAACTTGTTTAGAGTTTTGGAAAATCCAAAAGATGCTGATGCCCGTTTAGAACTTGCTCAAGCATCAACCATGGCTGGAATTGCATTCTCAAATGCAATGGTCGGTATTGTTCACTCCCTTGGACACGCTCTAGGTGCAGTTGCTCACTTACCACATGGTTTGTGCATGAACTTATTCCTCCCTTATGTGCTCGATTACAACAAGGATGTGAATGGCGATAAGATTGCTGACCTGTTACTACCGCTTGCAGGTACTGATATCTATGCACAGACACCAGCAAATCAACGTGCAGATAAAGCTATTGCGATTATCAACACAATGCGTGATCGCATTTATGATTTAACTAAACTGCCACGTACATTACGTGAGACAGGCAAAGTTACGCAATCTCAATTAGATGAAGTTGCCGAAAAAGCGTTAAATGACGGATCTATCATTTTCAACCCTAAAGAAGCGACATTAAAAGATTTGAAATCTATCTTAGAAAAAGCTTGGTAATTTTCTCAAAATAAGTAAAGATACGCTTAAAACTAGCCTGATGTTTTTTTAGACATCAGGCTTTTCATTTGTTAGTTGTTTTAACTCATGAGTTCAATACCTTTGGCATAAATCCTGCTAAAAAAACTCGCACAAACTACTGACAAACTGCATCAATTTGGTTTAGATTGGCGCACTTTTGAAAAAACATTAGGGGGGATCGTTCGTCTCAAACGATCCTTAATTGATTTGACTGATCCTTGATCAACGATTAAGAGGATAAAGCCGTTGACTAATATAACTGGGACTCAATCGGCAGCTAAACTGCAAAAAACGCTAGGACTCTGGCACATCATTATTATCGGTTTAGCTTATATTCAGCCAATGACGTTGTTTGATACTTTCGGTTTGGTATCAGAAGAAAGTAATTTCCACGTTCCTACATCATATATTTTTGCACTTGTTGCAATCCTACTGACTTCATTGAGTTATGGTCATATGATCCGTAGATATCCATCTTCAGGTTCAGCGTATACCTATGCTCAAAAATCTATCCACCCTAACGTTGGTTTTATGGTTGGCTGGTCATCATGGTTAGATTACCTGCTCTCCCCCATGGTCAACATCATCCTTGCGGTGATTTATCTTGAGGCTTTATTCCCTAATGTCAATCATTGGGTCTGGGTCATTGTGTTAACAGCATTTATGACAGGTATTAACCTTCGTGGTGCGCGATTTGTTGCAAATTTCAACAGCTTAATTGTATTCGTACAATTAATTGTGATCGCTGTATTTACATGGATGGTCTATACCAAGCTCCAAATGGGATATAACGCGGATGGTCCAATCTCTGCTGAACAACGCTACCAACTTTGGAGTTTAGAACCATTTTGGAATGAGTTAACTTCAGTGGGTGCCTTAATCACAGGTGCGACATTACTCTGCTTCTCATTCACAGGATTTGACTCACTCAGTTCTCTCGCTGAAGAAACTAAAGATACTGAGAAAACGCTACCAAAAGCGATTTTCTTAACTGCGTTAATTGCAGGGATTATCTTTATCGTCAGCACTTATTTCATGCAGATCTATTTCCCTAATAATCCGGGATCATACTTCCAGAATATTGCAGAAACTCAACCTGAAATTTTGTTGTTGGTTGGTGGATCTTTGTTCCAGTCTTATGTACTTGCATTTGCCATCATTACTGTTATGGCATCAGGTATTTCTGCACATGCAGGTGTATCACGCCTCATGTATGTTATGGGACGCGATGGTGTCATCAATAAGAAAATTTTTGGTCACATCAGCCCTAAAAACTTCACTCCATCATATAACATCATGATTGTAGGTGGAGTCGCATTAACCGCTGGTTTTATGGATTTAGACTTTGTCATTTCATTAATTAGCTTCGGTGCTTTAACAGCATTTAGCTTTGTGAACTTATCTGTTATCTCACGGTATGCGTTACGCGATGGTCGTACTAAAACAGCGAAAGAAATTATTAATTTCGTTATCGTACCATTACTCGGCTTTATTGCAGTATTTGCATTGTGGCTTGAGGTCGATCAAGCATCGCTTAAATATGGTTTGATTTGGGCGATTGGTGGTATTTTGTATTTAGGTTATAAAACCAAAGGCTTTAAATACCCTGCTCCTCAACATGATGAGTTTAATGATCGTTAAAAATTGATTTTTTAGAAAAGGCGCTTAGGCGCCTTTTTTTATTATGCAAATTGACCAAAATGATCAAACATCAATCAAAATTTCTGATTTAAAAAATAAACTCTACATCCTAATAGGCAGCTTTATTTCAAAATAATGAGACAAATAACACATTTAAACGCAAATACATGAAATTAAATAAAAAATGATTGGCAAAAAATTACATATTTGTCAGGATACTCATTGACCAAAAATTACACGATGTGTATAAAGAGCAAAATATTTGAGTAAAAGCTCTAATAATATTCATTACACAGGGAATGTAATAATGCGTTTGAATACACTTACTGGGGCGATTTTGGTCGCAATGTTTCCAACCGCGGGCGCTTATGCTGCAGCTATGGATCGTTCAGGCCAATCGATGAATGGCTTTTTACAGCCAGGAAACTATGTAGATTTTAGTTATTCAATTTTGGATGCTGATCTTTCAGGAACAATGAGAACTGAACCTTCGGGCCCTGCATCTGCAGGATTAAGAGACCCGAATGGTTGGAATATGCCTACAGCAGATGATATTAACGCAGGTGGGGAAATTGCGGGCTCAAATTTAAGTGATATTGCAGACACGTTCGGATTTGCAAATATTAATTTAAAATTTCAAGTGACTGACAATATTTCATTAGGTTTAATTTATGACCAACCTTTCGGAGCAAAAGCCTCTTATTCAAATTCTGATAAAAAACATTCCAGAGTCAACAGCTCAGGACGATTGCCATTAGGTGACCTTGAATCTGCGACAAAATATGGTGCATTTCACAGTGAGTATGGCAGTACAGAGGCTGAAGTTTCGACAAATAGTTTATCTCTAGTCGTAGGCTTCCAACCTAATGAACACCTTAATTTTTATGCAGGCCCAGTTTATCAAACAGTAAAAGGTGATCTTAGTTTACAAGGAACTGCTTACAGTCTGTTGGGAGGTTATTTATGTAATTCACAGACTAGTGGTGTAGCACTGTGTAGTACTTTTAAGGAAAAAGGTACAGGTTCAAGAGATCTTCTTGGTCGTGATACAAGAAAAGATTATCAAGGCTATAAAGCAAGTATGCCTGAAGAAGGTGCTTTTGGTTGGCTAGCGGGTGCTGCATTTCAAATTCCTGAAATTGCATTAAGAGCTTCATTAACCTACAGATCAAAAATTTCTTATTCAGTTCAAGCTGAAGAAAGTATGCCTGAAGTGATTACAGATACATTACCTATTGTACATCCTGGGTGGCATATTGTAGATAAAATTGGGGCACTTGGTACCGACTACCAATATACAGAAGGTAAAACCTCAGCATCAACTCCACAATCAGTTAACCTAGATTTCCAATCAGGTATCATGGCTGATACATTAGCTTATATCAATTTACGTTGGGTAGATTGGTCTGAGTTCAAAATCCGTCCATACAAATTTGGAGTTTTAACTTCTTCTATTACGGAGGGACAAGGTAAAGGACCTCGTGGTTTCGACTTAATCGCTTATGAAAAAGATCAAATATCTGCAACATTCGGTATTGCAAGAAAATTAAATGAAAAACTCGCATTGACCATTATCGGAGGATGGGACTCTGGTGCAGGTGAATATGTTTCAACTTTAGGTCCATCTGAAGGTTTTTGGAGTGCAGGATTAGGTGGTCAGTACAGCTTTAATAAAAATACATTCATTCAAGCGGGTGCACGATATTTTTGGTTAGGTGATGCAAAAGCTCAATCTGCTAGTTGGTTCGGAACCGATCGCTATGATGCAGATTTTAAAGACAATACAGCTATTGGATATAGCTTTAAAATTGGTTACCGTTTCTAGAGTTTAAAAAGCACGGATTCTTCATCCGTGCTTTTTTAAATTAATCGACAACTAAAACCTAATTTAGTATCAATTTGATTATCTTTGAATCCTAAATACTCAATAAACCTGTTTCGATCATCCACAATTTTCTGTTCATCTATAGACATACGATGGCGATTTTTTTGCGCTAAAGAATATGTTTCATCTACAGAAGCTTGATATATATGACATAATTCAAGCTGTTTCTTACTTTTTAACACCAAATTTTTTCCTGTCCGCTCGAAATCATTTCGTTTTAACGCCGTACTCCAATTTTCCAAATTTTTGAACATTTTTACTTTCATCTGAGCTAATGCTTGATCGATTTCCTGTTGAGTCAATGGATTAATATTATTTAAATCCGCTTGTTCTTTATTTTCATTTTGTGCCATCACTTTAGAGGTCGTCATTCCTGCACAGATGATTACTATAATTCCATAGCTGTATTTTTTAATGTTTTGAATCATACATCCCCGTATCTAATTTATTTCGATAAATTTATGTTCGTATTAGACAACTGATATTTTAAAAAAGCCATTTTAATAATGTAATAGATTGAAATATTAAGGGATTAAGGCATTTTTTTTGCATTATCAATTCACTGATTTAATTATATATTTTTGGTATTGAATTTATGAAAAAAATGTTTCCATTAGGCTGTGCTGGACTAGGCATACAAGCCTCATCATTTGAACATCCAGTATCTCTTAAAGAACCATCAATAATGGAAAAATTCGATCTACTTGCAGAATCGAGCGTGTGGGATTTTATCGATCACATTCCGACTCATCGTGAAATGATTGATGATTACATTAAAGGGAGTCAAAAATACAATATTCCAGTTTATTCAGGTTACGGATGCTATATTTGGGGAGAACATGAAAAAATATTCAAAGAAAATATCGAGCTATCATGTGCCGTAGGAGCCAAATACCACAACATTATGCTTGCAGCAAAAGACAGTAAATTCAACTATCTTAATGATCAACAAGTTGCTGATGCCTATTTATATTTTTATGAGTATGCTCAAAGTAAGGGTATAACCATTACCTTTGAAAATCACGTAGATAATTGGTCTGAAGATTATCGCCGGGTAGAGAAAGTTGCAGCTTTAGTCAATCATCAAGGTATTCCATTTAAAATGGCGATGGACTATAGCCACTGTATTTTCAAAATCGAAAATCCAATCGAATCTTATATCTCTTTTCAACATGACCAAGAGGCGATTAGAAAGCTTGATCCTTTCAACTGCGATAGTTTTGCAGATGATTGGTTAAATCAAAATTTGGTACATTGGGGGCAAATACGTCCTGCGGTTCCAAACGGGCCATTAAATACATTGTCCCAAGAATACAGCCCATGGGAAGGTCACGGTCTTAATCGCCCTGGAAGAGGCATTCAATACCCATTTAGGCAGCCACCAAAAAATGCGTGTCCCCATGATGAATGGCATGCATATAAATTAAGCTGCACCCAAGAGGTCATTCGCAAGATGATTGACCATTATTTGGATCATGAGGATACAAATATTGAAATCATGACCGTGGATAATATTAATTTATGGTCCTATGGTTTGGGTTGGAAATATAATATGTTTGCAGATAGCTGCGACATAGCGCGCTATATTAGACAAATATATGCGGAAAGAGCATCAATTCATTATGCTAAAAAAGGGCTAAGTTCTGAGGACTTTATCAATCAATATCGCTCATAAATCATTAGAATAATTAAAAAAAAAGCATTATATAGATAATGCTTTTTTTGTATCGCGAGATTTAAGCTACTGCATTCTCTTCCGCTTTTTTATATGAACGATTATACATTTCTTCTAAATGCTCCCCTACTGTACATGGTGCATATAAAGGTAATTCACCTTCTTTCAATGTTCCTGGAACTGGCTCAATCACAGCGTGATAGTCTGGTTCATAAAAAAATGGAATTGAGTAACGATAAGCACCATTTGAAAAACTATTTTTTACTCGATGTGGATTGGAGTGATATAGACCATTGGTCCATTTTGGAATCATATCACCTAGATTAACTACAAATGTTCCTTCAATTGGTGGTGCTGCAACCCACTCTCCGTCAGGCATGCACACTTCTAATCCGCCTATTTGATCTTGTGCCAAAATGGTGACTGACCCCCAATCTGTATGCGCGCCAACGCCATATGTTTCATCATCATCTCTAGGTGTAGGTGGATAACGCAACATACGTAAGGTTCCCATAGGATCTTTACTAGAAGCATCAAAATAGTTCGATGGCAGATTTAACGTTAATGCCAAAAGTTGCATCAGAAAATTTGCCAGTTTATACATTTCATCGATGTACTCCTGACAAATCAATTCACATTGAGGTAATTCTTCAGGCCACTGATTTGGACCATAGTTTTGATATTTAGCGATTGCAAAAGGATGATCTTGAGGATAATTACGACCACAATAAAACCCTTCTTTATAATCTGGCTTGCCGTAAGGGTCTAATTGCTGACCATTTAGTTTATCAAATCCACGGAATCCAAAAAAATTACGTACATCATATTTTTGCTTAACGTCTTCTGGAAGCGCCAATAATTCTTTTGCTAATGCAAACTGTCGCGTCATCATTTCTAAAGGAACTGTATGATTCTTCACATAGAAAAAACCTGAATGCATCGCAGCTTTTCTCAGTTCAGCAACTGCACGTTTAGTCGCCTCACTTTCTGGTTTGTTTATATCTACGCCTGCTAAATCAATTACTGGTATTCCCATTTTTATCCCCTTGTATCAGGTATACATCTTTTACGTTTTCATTATCTTGCTGAAACTTTCGACAATTTAGGATTGACTAAAATTTGTCTTAAAAGCTAAGTCTCAAACTTAAGTTTTTTCTGGTACAACGTCTGCTACTATTTGATTCTGCTTTTGCTTAGCTCGATTAAAAATCAGATTTAGAATAATTCCCGCAAATGTCGCCGTTGTAATGCCGCCGAGATCAAGTCCACCAACCATAATCGAATAGTTCCCTGCGCCCATAATCACAGTCACTGATGCCACAATAATGTTGCCGTTTTGAGTAAAATCGACTTTATTTTCGATCCAGATTTTCGCACCAGCGATTACAATTAAGCCGAAAACAATCATTGAAGTCCCTGTCAAAATTGCGACAGGTAATGTGCTAATGAGTGCTCCAAATTTTGGTGATAATCCCAGAATAATGGCGACAATACCCGCAATTACAAAAACCACTGTAGAGTAAATACGCGTTGCCGCCATGACCCCAATATTCTCTGCATATGTAGTTAATCCTGTTCCTCCTACTGCACCAGACATAGAGGTACATACCCCATCTGCCAAAAATGCTCTCCCCATATAGGGTGTAATATTTTTGCCTGTCATTTCACTTACAACTTTGAAATGCGCAAGATTTTCAGCAATAAGAATAAATGCGATAGGTAGAATCAGCAGAATTGCATTCATTTGAAATTCAGGTTGATATAAAGTTGGTAAACCAAACCATGCCGCATTTGAAACCGAGCTAAAATCGATTGGTTTGCCCATTCCCATCATGTTAGCTAAAACAAAATATACAAGATACGAAACTATCAAACCCAACAATAGCAATAATCGTCTCAACATTCCTCTTGTAAATACTGCGACACCACCAATACACATTGCGGTCAATAAAGCCATCCATGTATCAAACTCATTACCTGATACGGCTTTAATCGCCCCAGGTGCTAAATTTAATCCAACAATCATAATGATTGCACCAGCAACAACTGGTGGTAAAAGATTCTCCATCCATTGAGAACCCGTTTTCATTACAAGTAAACCCATCAAGGCATAGAAAATACCACATACCACTATTGCACCTAAGGCAATCCCAATATTTGGATTTAACCCTGAACCGGTATAGCCTGTTACAGCAATCACAGCACCAATAAAAGCAAAACTACCCCCAAGATAGCTTGGCACTCTCCCACCTGTGATAAGGAAAAATAATATCGTGCCAATACCAGATAACAGGATCGTTAGACTAGGATCAAACCCCATGAGCAGCGGTGCCAACACTGTTGCACCAAACATGGCAAATGTATGTTGAAGTCCAAGTACAATACTTTGTCCTGCAGGCAAGTACTCGTTCATGGCAACGGGAGTTTTTTCAATATCCCCTTGAAAAGGAGTAAATTTGGAAAACCAATTCTCTTTCATCACATACCACCCCATTGGTAATGTGAGCCAATGTCGAACATCTTTAGACATTGGCTGTACAATGATAAATTCATTTCGTTTAAGTACAAATCACAGTTCGTCTATTAAATTTATCGGAACCATATATTCACTTTAACTAAGCAACAAATATACCAATTGGTCGAATTTATAATATCTCGTTTGGATGACAGCTAGTTTAAGATCAACAAAAATAAAACCTAAAACTCTGTTTTATATAAATATTAAATTCATTAACAAATAAAAAATTTGACCATTTTGTATATTTTTTAAACTTTTACTCAAAAAAAATTGGATTCCCGAAATATAAAATCAAATCGTATTTAAAATCATTATTTTAATTTTATTCTTAATGAATATTTCATTATATTAGCCAAGTTTTACTAAACTTTTATGCATTAAAAAAGGTCACCTTTCGATGACCTTACTGACTTAAGTTAAATCTTTAAATCCTTGTTGTCGCCATGCTTCATAAACAATCACTGCCGTAGCATTAGATAAATTTAAGCTTCTAGAATTTGGTGCCATGGGCAAACGAATCCAATGTTGCTTTGGGAACATCATACGGACATGTTCAGGTAGTCCGCGCGTTTCAGGCCCCATGAGTAAAGCAACTGGCCTATTCAGATTCGAGGTATGTGGTGTTTCGGTACCTTTGGTCGTTAAAGGATAAATCGAATCTTGATCCACACCTTGACTCGCTAGATTTTCCAGACATGCTTCAATATTATCCCATATCTGCATGCGAGCCCATTCATGGTAATCTAATCCAGCACGCTTTAACTTCTTATCATCCAGCTCAAAACCTAGCGGTTTGACCAAATGTAATTGTGCTCCTGTATTTGCACATAAACGGATAATGTTTCCTGTATTTGCAGGAATTTCTGGTTCGTATAAAACAACATGAATCACAATAATTTCTCAACTTTATAGCAGACTTTTACAGTTCGTCTTGCCATTTCAACTGTTCTCTTAATTTCACCACCTCACCAATAATGGTCAAAGTTGGCGCCTGAATTTGATTTTCTAATACTTTCGAAGCGATATCTGCCAAAGTCCCCACAACAACTTTTTGTTCTGGTGTCGTACCTTTAGAAATTAAAGCAACAGGCATGTCTGCTCGTTGACCATGTTGAATAAGCTTTTCACAGATTTTTTCTAATCCAACAAGCCCCATGTACAGTACCAATGTTTGGTGTTCATACACGAGTTCATTCCATGGAAGTTCAGGAGAACCTTCCTTCAAATGTCCAGTCAAGAAGCGAACACTTTGTGCGTAATCACGATGAGTTAAAGGGATACCCGCATATGCTGAACACCCTGATGCTGCGGTAATTCCGGGAACGACCTGAAATGAAATTCCTGCCTCATAGAGTTCTTGAATTTCCTCACCACCTCGCCCAAAAATAAAAGGATCTCCTCCTTTTAAACGGCAGACACGTTTGCCTTCATTCGCATATTTCACGAGTAAAGCATTAATACCTTCTTGTGGAACAGCATGATTTGACCTTGCTTTACCCACATAGATTTTTTCAGCATCCCGGCGGCATAACTCCATAATAGCACCAGAAACTAAACGGTCATAAATCACAACATCTGCTTGTTGCATCAACCTTAAAGCTTTGAGTGTGAGAAGCTCGGGATCACCTGGACCTGCCCCAACTAAATAAACTTCACCTTTGGGTTTGTTCCATTCTATTAAAGACTGATGAATAATTTTTTCTGCTTCAGCCAGATTATTATTAAATACACGCTCTTTGAAAGGTCCAGCATACAGCTCTTCCCAAAAGATACGGCGTTCATCAGGATTTTCAATTTTTTGTTTTACACTTTGTCGCCATTCACCAGAGATTTTAGCTAATGTTCCGATTCCATGCGGGATTACAGTCTCAAGTTGAGTTCTAATCTGTCTGGACAATACTGGGGATGTTCCATTACTCGCAATTGAAATAACAAGTGGAGAGCGATCAACAATTGCAGGGACCATAAATCGGCAATGTGGTGGATCATCAACACTATTCACCAATACATTTAAGTTTTCACATTCTTCAAAAACTTGTTGATTCACTAAAGGCTGATCTGTGGCAGCAATCACTAAACGGTAATCGTTTAATTTTAAATCGTGATCTTCAAAATGAGCTTGAATATATTGACCAGAGCTTTTCTCGACAATTTCTAAAAGTTGCGCCTCAATCTCAGGTGAAATAACCGAAATTTTTGCTCCTGATTTTTGCAGTAACAGTGCTTTGCGATAAGCAATATGCCCTCCACCGACAATCAAACAAGGTTGCTGCTGCAATTTTAATGAAATTGGAAAAATATCCACTGAATCGATCCTCATATGCCCACTCTATTTTAGCACCTTCTCCACGACTCAAGCTGCTTAAAAGTAAGCAAGTGGTAGCTTTTTTAACAGATGCATATCGATGAAGGGACCTAAAACGGATAAAACTTGAACTCTATTTGGATAGTCAAAAATCCTGCTGATGCCGATGATAAGTTCAACAGTAAAGGAGATTATCGAGATGGCTGGTTCATATATTGATGTACATTCATCAGCAGGTTCGTTTAAAGCATATCTTTCAGTACCTGAAGCAGGTAAAGGTCCTGGTCTTGTGTTATGTCAGGAAATTTTCGGTGTTAATGAAGTTATGCGTCAAAAGGCAGACTTTTTGGCTGAAGAAGGTTATACCGTTATTGTTCCTGATTTATTTTGGCGTATTCAACCTAATGTAGAACTCGGTTATACCGAAGAAGACTTTCAAAAAGCATATGACTTATATACTCAATTTAATCAAGATCTGGGTATTGAGGATATCAAATCTACAATTGAAACACTCAAATCCCTTGAAACAGTTGATCAAGATGCAGGTACTGGCTTGGTCGGATACTGCCTAGGCGGTAAATTGGCATATCTCGCAGCTTGCCGCATTCCAGATTTAAAGTGTTCTGTTTCTTACTACGGTGTAGGAATCGAGCAAAACCTAGAAGAAGCAGTCAACATTCAATCCAAACTGGTTCTTCATTTTGCTGAACAAGATCAATTCTGTGATTCTAACACTCGTGAACAAATCCTACTTGCTCTGCAAAACAACTCAAAAGTCGAAACATATATTTATCCAGATGTCGATCATGCCTTTGCTCGCCCACAAAGTATGCATTATCACAAGCCTAGTGCACTCATGGCACATGAAAGAACCATTACAGCTTTACGCAAAGCAATAGGACCAAATTACGACCTTGCTGCGCTATGGGAAGAGCATGTTCGATTTGAATTTGACACTCGAAATGTTCCAGACACGATGGCAACAATGGTGGCAGAGCCTTATGTCAATCACATTCCAACATTGACAGGTGGCGTCGGCTACAAACAATTAGCTCGCTTCTATCAATACCATTTTGTTCATAACAATCCAAAAGATATGAAACTGACGCCTATTTCACGAACTGTAGGCGCAACTCAAGTCGTTGATGAATTCATTATGAGTTTTACTCATGATGAGGAAATTGATTGGTTAATTCCTGGAATTAAACCGACGGGAAAATATGTAGAGATTCCAATGCTCGGCATTATCAAGTTCCGTGGACCGAAACTATGTCATGAGCATATCTATTGGGATCAGGCAAGTTTACTGGTGCAAATTGGCGTATTAGATCCAACTGGACTACCTGTTGCAGGTGTTGAAACTGCCAAGAAACTTTTAGATGAAACTTTACCCTCAAATGAACTGATGCCAACTTGGCCATCCAGTGAAAATAAACCGATTGGCGAATAAAGGAACTCATTCTGACAATCAGAATTAAGATGAAGGATTATAATCATGTTAAATGAAATGACACCTGTAATACAGTTGGAGCAACGCTCGTTACGCCAACTCTTAGGTCAGTATGCAACTGGGATTACAGTAGTAACTGCATTAGATTCAAATCATAAAAAAATTGGAATGACAGCGAACTCATTTACTTCTGTATCGCTTGATCCACCTTTAATTTTATGGAACATCGCAAAATCTGCGACACATTTCGAAGATTTCAAACAGGCAGAATATTTTGCCATCAATATCTTGAGTGAAGATCAGTATCAAGAGTCTAAGCATTTCTCAAAATCTTCTGATGACAAATTCGAAGGCTTAGATGACGTTGATGAGTATATGGGCATCCCCATTCTAAATAAATCCTTAACCACTTTTGTTTGTCGTCAGTATGAGCTTCATGAAGCTGGGGATCACTACATTATTGTGGGACAAATTGAAGCCTGCCGTAATCAGCTTGGAAATCCATTGGTGTTCCATAACGGGCAATATAAACAAGCAAATCTTCATCAAGCATTTGCTGGTGTATAGCGAATTCACGAAATTTAAGGATTTTTTAAAATGAATCAACATCACTTTTTCAATGATAATCGCTTTCTACTCGGCTCATTTGCTTCTAACTGCTCAGGTGGAATGACCATTTCAACTCTTGAAGATCGATGGAGTGCGAGCTGGGAAAAGAATCTCGAACTTGGAAAAATGCTAGATGAAGCTGGTATCGACTTCATGTTACCGATTGCTCGCTTTACAGGCTATGGCGGTGAAACAGACTTTCAGGGAACAATTTTAGAGACCATGACTTGGGCGGCCGCATTATTGGCTTTAACCAAAGACATTACAGTTTTTGCGACAATTCAGACTGTCCCCAATCATCCAGTTGTAGTTGCCAAGCAGATTGCAACGCTATCTGAGATTAGTCAAGGTCGTATTGGACTCAACATTGTTGCAGGCTGGAATAAACCTGAATATGAAGCACTCGGTCTACATTTACCTGATGATCACGAAACTCGTTATGGTTATGCACAAGACTGGTATGACCTGATTAAAAAAGTATGGACCAGTGAAGAAAAATTTGATTTTGAAAGTAAGTTTTTCAAAACCAAAGGAACTTATGGAAAACCAAAACCACTTGTACATCCGCCTATCTTCAATGCTGCTGGTTCAAAAAATGGACGTGAATTTGCCGTTAATAATGCGGACTTTCTTTTTACACCAGCTTCAGACTTGGGCAGAAGCAAGATTGAAATTGATGAGCTTAAACAAGCAGGTCGCGACGTAAACCGAGAAGTCAATGTGATGACCTTCTCCCATGTCATTTGCAGACCTACACAAGAGGAAGCCAAAGCAGAATGGGATCGTCAATTAAACAATGCTGATACTGTTGCCGTTGACAATCTGATGAGCTTAATGTTTGCACATGCTCAAAGTTTCCCAAAAGAGGTTCAACAATCCATTCGTGATGCAATGAGTGTAGGCCATGGTGGCTTTCCATTAGTCGGTACACCTGAACAAGTCGCGCAAGGTATTTTAGATTTACATGAAGCTGGTTTTAGAGGAACGACTCTTTCATTCCTCGATTATAGCCGCGAATTTCCGTATTTCCGTGATCATGTTTTACCAATTTTGGAAAAGCATAATATTCGTTAATCCACCACTTAAGCCGACCGTTTCACTGTCGGCTTATTTATTTTAAGAGGGAATTTAGCTGTGAATTATATTTTAAAGGGGTTATTCACTGGATCAATCTGCTTTGCATTAGGCACTGCAGTTCAAGCGGCAAATTGGAGTGATACTTCACTGGCTGTCAGTTATGGTCAAGATTTCTCAGAACCATTTAAAGACGGTGATTTTGACAAATATATTTTTAGTCTTGTACACCTAAGCGGCTATAAATATGGCACCAATTTTTTTCAACTCAATATGCATCAATCCTCAGCTGAACCAAATGCAAACAAAGCTTCTGGTCGAGGAGCTCAAGAGGCATATGCAATTTATCGTCATACCTTAGATATCCCAAGTATCACGCAACACAAACCGAATGATTCTAGTTGGTTCAAGACATATGGTTTTACAGTAGGTTTTGACTGGAATACAAAGAATGATGATTATGGTTCAAATCGACAAATGTATGTTGCTGGTCCAAGTGTTACATTAAATACACCAGGCTATCTTAATCTCAGTTTGCTAGGCTATTACGAGAGCAATGATGCTAATGTACTGAGTAAAAAATATACCTATGATCCTTACTTAGCACTTCAAGTGCTTTGGGATTTTCCTATTATGCAATCGAATTGGAATTATCAAGGCATAGGTGTTTGGATGAGTACCAAAGGGAAAGATCCTTTTGGTGAGCCTACCGCCAGTGAAATCTTTGTAGACATGTCTTTAATGTATTCTTTACTTAAAGATAAATCTGCCAATCAACCAAAATTGAAAGCTGGGATTGCTTATCAATACTGGAAAAATAAATATGGTAATGATGCATCTGGTGTTGCTGGTTCAGGAGCGACCGCGAGTAGCCCTATGTTACGTGTCGCTTACCACTTTTAAATAACATATCAAATTAATCTAATTTAGTACCAAAAGAGTATTTTTATATTCTACTATTTTAGATTAATTTATTTATTTGAGATAAAACAAAAAAAGCAAAATCATGGATTGATTTTTGCATAAGTAATGATAAGCAAGCTAAGGATAGAGGTATTTATGTATAGCCAGCAACACAGGTCTATTTCTACGATTCAATCACATACGCAGAATATTCATGATGCCAACCATTGTCTTGATTTAATCATTGGCCCACATGATTTAGTCGATTTTAATCAATATGAACCATTGGATTTTAGTTTTAATGGATCGCAAATCGGTCGTATGATTATTGGGGATTTAACATATGGTAAAGATGTAATTTTCAAAACGCATACGCATGAAAATATGAACCACTTTTGTATAACGCGCCCTAAAAATGGGCGACCACTATTTAAAAAAGATGGTCAAACTTTTTACGCCTGTTATGATCAAGCATCCATTGTTTCACCTGAAGATAAATTTGAACTAATTATTGACAAAGACTGTGTGCAAACATTCATTTCTTTTTCAAAGACTTTTGTTGAAAAAATACTTTCAGATTTAATCTCTCAGCCAGTTACCGAACCTTTGGTATTTCAAAATGTGATGGATCAAAACAACCCGAAAATTAAAGCATGGTGGGATTTAATTGACAGTATTAAAAATTTCACAAACAATTTTACCAATACTTCATTTTTTCAAGAAATGCGCTCAGATTTTGAATATATTATCGTGAAGTCATTATTATTATCTCAACCCAATAACTATAGTGATTTAATTTATAAAAATACTTTAGATTATCCTGACTTCTTTACTCGCTTATTAGAATTCATACAAAAAAATATACATCAAAAAATTGAAATTTCAGATTTAGAATATGCATCTGGATTAAGCAAAAAAAAGCTGAATACAATTTTCAAAAAATATTTAAAATGCAGTCCAAATGCTTATATACGCCATTACCGACTTAAATGTATTTATAATGAAATTTCACAGTCTACGCATAAAATTAATATTACTGAAATTGCTTATAAATGGGGTGTTACACATTTAGGTCGTTTTTCACTTGAGTATAAAGATGCATTTGGGGAAAAACCGAGTGAGACCTTAAAAAAAATTATTGAAAGGCAAACAGGCAGTGCTCAACTCATTCATTAAAACACTAAAAAAAAAAGCTAACTCAATTGAGTTAGCTTTTTTGTGTTTTATCGATTAATCGATAAAATTTTGTCCACCCATATAAGGACGTAAGACTTCAGGAATCTCAATCGAACCATCTTCACGTTGATAGTTTTCCATCACCGCGAGCAAAGTACGACCAACTGCTAAACCTGAACCATTCAAAGTATGAACAAACTCTGTTTTCTTTTGATCAGCACGGTAACGAGCTTTCATACGACGAGCCTGGAAATCCCCCATGTTTGAACACGATGAAATTTCACGATAGGTATTTTGGCTTGGTACCCAAACTTCTAAGTCATAAGTCTTCGTTGCACCAAAGCCCATATCACCACCGCATAGGATGATTTTACGATATGGCAATCCAAGCGCCTGTAAAATACCCTCAGCATGCCCTGTCAACTCTTCCAATGCTTGCATAGAGTCTTCAGGTTTAACAATTTGAACCATTTCTACTTTGTCAAATTGGTGCTGACGAATCAAACCACGTGTATCACGGCCATAAGAACCAGCTTCACTACGGAAACAAGGTGTATGAGCAGCATATTTCAATGGTAGACGCTCAGGATCAATAATCTCATCACGCACAAAGTTGGTCACAGGCACTTCAGCAGTTGGGATCAAGTAATATTCTTTGTCACCTTGAAGCTTGAACAAATCTTCTTCAAATTTAGGCAACTGACCAGTTCCACGTAATGAATCAGCATTTACTAAATATGGTACATAAGCTTCTGTATAGCCATTTTTCAATGTATGTGTATCTAACATGAACTGCGTTAGTGCACGTTGTAAACGTGCAAGCGGACCCTTGAGCACACTGAAACGAGTACCTGTTAACTTAGTCGCTGTTTCGAACTCGAGTCCACCCATCCACTCACCAAGATCAGTGTGATCTTTAATTTCAAAGTTGAATTCACGAGGCGTACCCCATTTTAAAATTTCAACGTTGTCATTCTCATCTTTGCCCTCTGGCACCGACTCATGAGGTAGGTTTGGAATAGAAAGTGATTTTGCTTCAATTTCAGCTTGTAGTTCTGTTAACGCAAGCTCAGCGGCTTTAATTTCATCTCCGATCGCGCTCATACGAGCCATGATTTCAGAGGCATCACCACCTGCTTTTTTGATTTGACCAACTTGTTTAGCACCCGAATTACGTTCTGCTTGTAAAGCTTCAGTCTTAGACTGAATTTCTTTACGACGAGCCTCTAAAGATGCCCATTCTTCTACGTTGAGTTGCACGCCACGTTTAGCTAAGGCTAAATTTACAGCCTCTATATTATTTCTAAGTAATTTCGGGTCGATCATGGTTAATCTTTTCAGGGAAAAAAACTGCCTATAGTGTAAGCGCTTCGTTGAAAAAAATACAGTCGAAGCGCTGACAGCTGAAGCTTATTGAATCAAATTAAAATAGAGTCAATTACTCAGCAGCGAGTTTGGGTAGGTTTGGAAGATATTCTGACTGTATCAAACCATTCACACTCACATAAGGTAAAGTGAGTTCAGACATTCCTTCAGCATAGGACGCGAGTTCATACAGCGGATAAACAAAAACGATACCATCAACTCCGTAATAGAAATTGTCACTTAATTCGAGTTTATCTTGTTCAATATTGTGATCTGTAAGCCACATACTATTAGCACTATAAAGTGTTTCTAATAGCTTTTTATTTTGACCTTTCACAATTAAATCTTGTAGTGCTATTCTTTTTTTAGTTTTTAAATCGAAATGAACATATTCTTTGTGGTACATCCCATGTGCTGCACCAGCAGGATATACATAGCTCAGATATTCAAAACTCGCAATATTCTGATGTTGACTTAAATAACGTACCACAGTCTGACTTTGACTCAACTTCAGCGGATCAACAGTTTTAGTCTCTGAGCTCTTAGTAGCCGATTGAAATGGGATAGGGTCTGCTTTTTCTATCCGATTTTTAAAATACGTATTAATCCACGGATGATTAGTTTCAACCGTTTGGAATGAATATTCTGTACACCCTGCCTCATCGCATACTTGCTTCTGTTTAGGCTTTAATTCGACGTTCTTCGATTCGATATACCAAGATTCTGATTGTTTTGCTTGCACAGCAGTCTCATTGCTTTTTTTAGTTTCTGCATCAGATTGAGGCTGACAAGCGCCTAACATGATCATTGATGCACAAATAACACTCAATTTTCCAAACCGATTCATGTGTTTTAGCATATAGCCTCCAATAAAAATGAGTGTTTAACACAGAGACTATAAATTCTAGATGACATGAATTCAGTTGAAATTTGTAGTTAAAAAAAGCAGCGATAAACGCTGCTTTTATATTATTGGTCAATAATGTCTGTGCCTTTAGGCGGTGTAAAGTTAAATGTTGAATCCGGAATACCTGCATTCACTTTCACATTACTAAATTTAACGTGTGTAGTTTGTCCTAATGAATCTTCTAAAATCATTAAGCTTGGCGCTTTATTTACACCGAAACTAATGGTCAGACTCTGAAAGGCACCATCTTTCTGCTTAGGATATAACGTGTAATAAGTTTTAGCTTTATTTGGCTGTGTTACACGATATGACTGCATAATTTGGTTGGTATTACCAGACAATAATAATGCTGGTGTATTGGCAACTTGCTCATCCATATTTTGACGAATTGCCTGCTGTAGATCTGGGTCATAGATCCAAATCATCTTTCCAGAAGTCACAATTGTTTGTTTTGCTGGTGCTGTAGTTTCCCAATAGAACTTACCTGGACGAGCAACTTTCATCACCCCAGTAAAAGTCTGATTCATATGTTGAGCACTCAAACCTTGTTTTTGTGGTGCTTTACTAGATTTAGTTGCTTTCGTTGTTTGTTCAAAATTTGCCGTTAAACTTTTTATTCCGTTTAATTGACGAACCAAGTTTGCGGTCGCTTGTTGCTCCGAAGCAGCCACTGGCGCTGCGAAAACTTGAGTGCTTGCGACTGGTGCCATCATTGCAGCACTCATTGTAATTGCACCAATCGTTTTACGAAGCATTGTCATGATCCCACCTTTTGTTATTGATCATCATTTGATATGGAGTCATCTTAAACCAAATTTGATCGCTAATAATTGAGAAAATAAGAACTTTTGTATTGTTATTTAGCTAAATTGTTGAAAATACTTCATCATGATGAAGATTCACTTCAGTTCAAAAACTTTCTTTCAGATATAAAAAAACCCACTCAAGAGTGGGTTTTTTGGTTATGCCTGATAAAACTTATACAGTTTCAACAGATACATAACGACGGCCAAATTGACCTTTAACTTCGAATTTGATCACGCCATCAGCGGTAGCAAATAAAGTATGGTCACGACCCATACCAACGTTAGCACCAGCGTGGAACTCTGTACCACGTTGACGAACGATAATGTTACCAGCAGTCACAGCTTGACCACCGAACATTTTAACACCTAACATTTTAGGATTTGAGTCACGACCGTTACGTGTCGAACCACCGGCTTTTTTAGTTGCCATGTCTATTTACTCCTCGTAATTAGCCTGAAATAGCTGTAATTTTCAACTCAGTGAACCATTGACGGTGACCTTGTTGTTTACGATAGTGTTTACGACGACGCATTTTGATGATGCGGATTTTGTCGTGACGACCATGGCTAACTACTTCAGCAGTTACTTTAGCACCAGCAACAACTGGAGCACCAATTTGAATGCTATCACCGTTCACTAACATTAATACGTCATCAAACGTAATAGTAGAACCAGTTTCAGCTTTCAATAATTCAACTTTAAGGGTTTCACCCTCAACAACACGGTGTTGTTTACCACCGCTTTGGATTACTGCGTACATAATGTACTCCAACAGACCCGTGTCGTCGTGCCGATAAAGGAATATATCGATCTTAAAACGAACGCCACTGGGGGTTATTCAAGGGCAAGGATTTTAAGTGATAATGAAATAAACAACAAGGTCTTTTGTCTAAAAGTTAACTTTCATCCCGAAATATCTATTTCTTACATGAAAATAACAATTTGCTGATTGATTAAACTATATTTATTCACAAAATGAACTACTTCAAATATCAAATAACGTATCAAGTTTTATTGGTATTATGAAGATTAAATCACAAACATGAATAGAAACTGAACAACATTAAGAAAATCATGCATATTCATGTGGCAAAGCGACCAAAACTTTCACTTAAATTGTTACACTAGCTGAGTAACATCTACTGTTTGTATAAGGACTTCATTGTTATGGCCATCGATTTTAAGCAAGACATTCTCGCACCTGTTGCTACAGACTTTGCTGCGATGGACCAACTTATTAATGAAGGAATCAGCTCTAAAGTTGCTTTGGTGATGTCAGTCAGCAAACATGTGGTTGAGGCAGGTGGTAAACGCATGCGTCCTATTATGTGTTTATTGGCTGCTCGCGCTTGCGGTGAAACCAACCTAGAGCATGCCCAAAAGTTAGCTGCAATTATTGAAATGCTGCATACCGCTACACTGGTACATGATGATGTCGTAGATGAGTCTGGGTTACGCCGTGGTCGTCCTACAGCGAATGCAACATGGAATAACCAAACCGCTGTCCTCGTTGGAGACTTCCTGATTTCTAGAGCTTTCGATTTGCTCGTAGATTTGAACAATATGGTGTTATTAAAAGACTTCTCAACAGGAACATGTGAAATTGCTGAAGGAGAAGTACTTCAACTGCAATCTCAACATCAACCTGAAACCACTGAAGCGACTTATTTAGATATTATTCACGGCAAAACATCTCGTTTGTTTGAATTGGCGACTGAAGGCGCTGCGATTCTTGCCAATCAACATCAATATCGTGAAGCACTCAGAAAATACGCAGGTCATTTCGGGAATGCATTTCAAATCATAGATGACATACTCGATTACACCTCTGACGCAGAAACACTTGGTAAAAATATTGGCGATGACTTAATGGAAGGTAAGCCAACACTGCCACTGATTGCTGCTCTACAAAAAACTTCTGGAGCAGAGCACGATATTATCCGTCGTAGCATCACTACAGGTGGTACTGAACATTTGGATCAAGTGATTCAGATTGTTCAAAACTCTGGTGCACTAGATTACTGTCGCGAACGTGCTGTTGAAGAAACTACAGCAGCTCGTGAGGCATTGTTACAACTGCCTGAAAGTATTTATCGTCAAGCGCTTGATAATTTGGCGCAATTAGCATTAGATCGAATCCAATAAACTTCAACTAAAAAAATTTGCGTATGCATATAAACTTTAATGATCTTTTTAAACAAATGCAGGAGCAACTTGACCATCATCAAGCTGCTCCAGACGAAAACATACTCATTGAACTCGTTAATCGCATCCGTCCATCAGACAGTTATAACCTAGAAGAAATTAATCAAAAATTTCAGGCGTTGATACAAGCGTTATTAATTACGCCGACTGCTGCCACCACTTTTCAAGCCTATATCGTTCATCTGATCAATCGCTATAAACAAACCACTATTTATGCGGACAGTGGGATTCTTTCTCTAGATGGTTTTTGGAATCAGTTGGGTCAACGAATGGGAGCGCATGTTCTTCCCCTTTTGACCGTTGAAACTGATCTAAAAGATTTAGTCTTCCGTGTCTTTCATTTACGTAGCGATAAATATTGGCTAGAAAATATTGAAGATCAGCAATGGATTCAGTTTTTTCAGATTGTCAATCAAAGTAATGGCAGCTTAGATGCAAAATTTGGCATCAAACGCGACATGATTAAAGCCATTACAGTTTTATCTTACCGTATCAGCGGTATTGGACTTTATCCTGAGTTTATTAATGCACAACCAGAACTGACTGAATATGAGTCACCTTTTTTGGTGCAGAATCGTGAAATCATTGAATTTATTGAGCTATACAAAAAACATTATAGTGAAGCTGATGATCTTACTGAAATGGTCGTACCCGACGCCAACCAGGCTTTGGTGATGATCGAGCAGTGCCGCGATGTCGTTTTGAAGATTCGTCGTGCTACGAAAAGAATTGGGGTGAGTTTAAGTCTCACTTATTTATTGTCTTTGCTTGAGCAATGTTTAGATCGTATTGAACTATTACTGAACTTATTGACTGAAACTGGAAAAGTTCAATACTTAGCACTCGCTGAGTTATGTCAAGATTTAGTTGCGGCTCACTATGAGGAGCGAAGTGTTCGAGAGCTTTTAAAAACAAACAGTGAATTAATCGCATTACAAGTCACTGAAAATGCCAGTAAAACAGGCGAACATTATGTAAGTACCAATAAAGCTGGTTTCTTCAGTATGTACAAATCAGCCGCAGGTGCAGGCGTCATTATCGCTATCATGGCGACCTTGAAGATTCTCACTGCGCGCATCGCCATGGCACCTATCATGCAAGCCTTCGCGTATAGCATGAACTATGCATTAGGTTTCATGTTGATCCATGTACTCCATTTTACGGTTGCAACCAAACAACCTGCTATGACTGCAGCTGCCCTAGCCGCGACAGTTCAACAAAAGAAAGGGTCTCGAACTGCACAAATCGCAGAACTTGCTGCACTGATTATCAATATTATCCGTACGCAGTTTGTCGCTATTCTCGGCAATATTTCCATTGCAATCCCGGTTGCAGCATTGATCACCATGATGTGGCCGTTGATTTTGGGTGAACAATTACTCAATCACAGTAAAGCAACATATTTACTTCATAGTTTAAATCCTTTTACATCCCTAGCAGTCCCACATGCAGCTATTGCAGGTGTATGTCTATTTTTATCTGGTTTGATCGCAGGTTACTTCGACAACATGGCAGTGTATCGTAAAGTCGGACCTCGCTTAAAAGCACATCATCGCTTAAAAAACTGGCTAGGTGCTGACAGACTGGAAAAGTTTGCAAACTATATTGAACGTAATTTAGGCGCACTAGCCGGGAATTTCCTGTTCGGAATCATGCTAGGCAGCATGGGGACAATTGGTTTTATTCTTGGTCTGCCTTTAGATATTCGCCATATTGCCTTTGCTTCAGCAAACTTTATGCAGGGCCTATTGAGTATCAATGGCACACCTGAAATAGGACTCATTATTGTTTCATTCCTTGGTGTATTATTAATTGGTTTGACCAACTTATTTGTCAGCTTTAGTCTCACTATTATTGTGGCATTACGCGCACGACGTGTTCGTTTTGAACAATGGAAACCTCTGGCAAAATTAGTATTTACTCACTTTGTTACACGACCAATGGACTTTTTCTGGCCCCCAAAACAACCTTTAGAGGTCGAAGATCCAATTTCACCAAAGAAATCTTCTCATTAGATATTTGTGTTATTTTTTGTGCTAAAAATAAGATGCACATTGTAATGAAATTACTATAAATTATGCTTTTACACTGACTTGAAAAAAAGTGTACTGGCGAGTACACTTTGACGCATTCATGCAATAAATGTATGCGACTATAATATAACTCAGGTTATTTTATATGCCTTACTTACTGATTTTAATAGGTTGTTTAGGAATAACGATAAGTAGTATAGGAATCTATATTCCAACGATACAACAGCTCGATCTCACTGCTGTTTCATGGATGAGTCAACACCGCAATCCCCTCATAGATGGAATTGCGGTTTTATTGTCTCATGTTGGCGGTTTACCGATCATGCTGATGTGCGTGGCGATTTGGACCTTACAGCAATGGCGATTAAAACAATATGCTAACTGTCTATTTATCTCACTTGGTCTCGTTGGTGGTGCCTGTCTTGGCTGGTTACTCAAATATGCTTTCGACCGACCTCGTCCAAATGCAATTTATCAAATCGTTGAAACTTATGGAGCCGCATTTCCAAGCGCACATAGTCTCTATGCAGCAGTGATTGCTGGTTTGATGATCATGATCTTTCGAAACCATCATCAAAGTAGAATCATTTTCGTCGCTGCCTGTATATGGTTTGTTGGCATGGGTTTTTCACGGGTTTATCTCGGTGCTCATTACCCGACAGATGTTGTTGCAGGTTGGAGTATTGCGTTGATATGGCTGACTATACTGTGGTTAGTCCTATCACAACGGATAGCAAAGCAAACAATTATTTTTAGAGAAAAATCTAACGAGGTGGAATAATGATGTCGGCAAAGCTTTGGGCCCCTGCCCTCACTGCTTGTGCTCTTGCAACAAGTATTGCACTTGTGGGTTGTAGCAAAGATCCAAAAGATGCAGAGCAAGCCGCTGCACAACAGCAAATGCCGCCAACTGAAGTTGGTGTCATCGTTGCTCAACCACAAAGTGTTGAACAAACTGTCGAGCTTTCGGGTCGAACTTCAGCCTATCAAATTTCTGAAGTACGTCCGCAAGCAAGCGGTGTGATTTTAAAGCGTCTGTTTGCTGAAGGTAGTTTTGTGCGTGAAGGACAACCTCTGTACGAAATTGACGCAAATACCAACCGTGCGAACCTAGACAGTGCAAAAGCAGCCTTAGTTCGTCAAAAAGCCAATCTCAATGCGCTTCAAGTTAAAGCTGACCGTTATCGCCAACTTGTCGGTATCAATGCTGTGTCTAAGCAAGAATTTGATGATCTACAAGCACAAGTAAAATTGGCACAAGCAGATGTTGCAGCTTCAGAAGCAGCGGTGAAAAATGCGCAGATTAACTTAGGTTATTCTACTGTTCGCTCACCAATTTCAGGGCAATCAGGTCGCTCTAGTGTGACTGCAGGTGCATTGGTAACGGCTAATCAACCTGAAGCATTGGTAACAATCCAACAGCTTGATCCAATCTATGTCGATATCAACCAATCAAGTGCTGAGCTTCTTCGTTTACGTCAACAGTTAAGTCAAGGCAGCATCGACCGCAGCAACAATACTAAAGTTCGTTTAAAACTTGAAGATGGCAGCATCTACCCTATTGAAGGTAATCTTGCATTCTCTGATGCAAGTGTAAATCCAGAAACAGGGACAGTTACCCTACGTGCTGTGTTCTCAAATCCGAATCAATTATTATTGCCAGGAATGTTCACTAATGCTCAAATTGTGCAAGGTGTAATTCCTAATGCGATTTTAGTGCCTCAAGCGGCTGTGACCCGTACACCAACAGGTCAAGCGACTGCGATGATCGTGAATGCGAAAGGTGCAGTTGAAGTACGTCCAATTGAGACTGCAGGTGTGCAAGGTAAAGATTGGATTGTGACCAAAGGTCTAAATACAGGTGACAAGGTCATTGTAGATGGTGTGGCGAAAGTTAAACCTGAACAACAAGTTGTAGCTAAACCTTATCAACCTCAAGCTGCAGCACCTCAAGCCGGCAAAGATGGTCAACAAGCAAAGCCAGCAGCTCAATCTGAACAAAAAGCTACTTCAAATGCATAAGGAGTAGACTGAATGGCTCACTTTTTTATCCATCGCCCAATTTTCGCTTGGGTGATTGCATTGGTCATCATGTTGGCGGGTATTTTATCCCTCACCAAGATGCCAATTGCGCAATACCCAACGATTGCACCACCAACGGTATCGATTTCTGCAACATATCCGGGTGCATCTGCTGAAACTGTAGAAAACACAGTAACGCAAATTATTGAACAACAAATGAATGGCTTGGATGGGTTACGTTACATCTCATCTAACAGTGCTGGTAATGGACAAGCTTCCATTACTCTAAACTTTGAACAAGGTATCGATCCTGATATTGCACAGGTACAAGTTCAAAATAAACTTCAATCAGCGACTGCACTTTTGCCTGAAGACGTACAACGTCAAGGTTTAAAAGTTACCAAGTCTGGCGCAAGCTTCTTACAAGTTATTGCGTTTTATTCTGAGTCAGATGCATTAGATGCAAATGACATTAAAGACTATGTAAACTCAAATATCTCTGAACCACTTAGCCGTGTGACTGGTGTGGGTGAAGTGCAAGTATTTGGTGGTTCATATGCTATGCGAATTTGGATGGACCCATCCAAAATGGCCAACCTGCAAGTTACACCGAGTGATATTGCAAATGCATTAAGAACTCAGAATGCGCAAGTGGCGGTAGGTCAGTTAGGTGGTGCACCTTCTGTACAAGGTCAAGTTTTAAATGCGACTGTAACTGCTCAAAGTCTTTTACAAACACCTGAACAATTTTCAAATATTTTCCTTAAGAACTCACCAAATGGTGCACAAGTTCGTTTAGGTGATGTCGCTAAAATTGAATTAGGTGCAGATAATTATGCATTTGACTCTAAATTTAATGGTCAACCTGCAGGTGGTGTAGCGATTCGTTTGGCAACGGGTGCAAACGCATTAGATACAGCCCAAGCGATTGAAGATCGTTTAAAAGAATTACGTCCAAATTACCCAACAGGTATGGTGGACAAACTTGCATTTGATACAACACCATTTATTGAGCTCTCAATTAAAAGTGTTGTGAAAACCTTAATTGAAGCAATTATCCTCGTATTCTTGGTCATGTTCTTGTTCCTACAAAACTGGCGTGCAACCATTATTCCAACAATGGCTGTTCCAGTGGTTGTATTGGGTACATTTGCTGTGATCAACATGTTCGGATTCTCGATTAACACATTAACCATGTTCGCTATGGTTCTCGCCATTGGTCTTCTGGTGGATGATGCGATTGTCGTCGTAGAAAACGTTGAACGTGTGATGGCAGAAGAGCACCTTGAACCTGTGGAAGCGACTGAAAAGTCGATGGGACAGATCTCTGGTGCATTGATTGGTATTACCTCTGTCTTAACTGCAGTATTCGTACCTATGGCATTCATGGGGGGTACGACAGGTGTAATTTATCGTCAGTTCTCTATCACGCTCGTTACAGCAATGATTCTTTCATTGATTGTTGCATTAACCTTTACCCCTGCATTGTGTGCGACCATGTTGAAAAAACATGATGCCAACAAACCTCAAAGCAATAACATTTTTGCCCGTTTCTTCCGTTGGTTTAACAATGGTTTTGACAAAATTTCGGTGAAATATCAAAACGGCGTAAACCGTTTAACACATGCCAAGCTATTTGCAGGATTGGTCTATGGTGTTGTGATTGCTGTGATGGGCTGGTTATTTGTCAACCTTCCTTCTTCATTCTTACCAGATGAAGACCAAGGTGTGGTGATGACACTCGTTCAGCTACCACCAAATGCAACGCTTGAACGCACTGGCAAAACAATTGATCAAATGACAGGCTTCTTCCTCAACAACGAGAAAGAACATGTTGAATCTGTATTTAGTGTTGCTGGTTTCTCGTTCACGGGTATTGGTCAAAATGCGGGTCTTGCCTTCATTAAGTTGAAAGACTGGAAAGACCGTACCTCTCCTGAATCTCAGGTCGGTGCAATTATCCAACGTGGTATGGCACTGAATATGATTGTGAAAGATGCCAGCTATATCATGCCTCTTCAACTTCCAGCAATGCCGGAGTTGGGCGTGAGTGCAGGCTTTAACCTACAGTTAAAAGCAGCTGCAGGTCAAAGTCACGAGCAATTATTAGCAGCACGTAATGCTGTACTCGGCTTAGCTTCTCAAGATCAGCGCTTAACAGGTGTTCGTCCTAACGGACAAGAAGATACGCCTCAATATCGTGTCATCGTCGATCATGCTCAAGCAGGTGCTATGGGAGTCAGCATTGCTGAAATCAATAGTACGATGGGTATGGCATGGGGTGGTTCATACATTAATGACTTCATCGATCGTGGTCGTGTGAAAAAAGTGTATGTCCAAGGTGAAGCGAGCTCTCGTATGATGCCTGAAGACTTAGACAAGTGGTATGTCCGCAATAACCAAGGTACGATGGTTCCATTCTCAGCGTTCGCAACAGGCGAATGGACTTATGGTTCACCACGTTTAGAGCGTTATAACGGCGTTTCTTCCATGAACATTACAGGCACTCCAGCTCCAGGTGTGAGTTCGGGTGATGCAATGGCAGCGGTTGAAGAAATCATTGCGAAGCTTCCTTCAATGGGCTTACAAGGCTTCGATTACGAATGGACTGGTTTATCTCTTGAAGAACGTGAGTCTGGCGCACAAGCACCATTCCTTTATGCTCTTTCGTTATTGATTGTCTTCCTCTGCTTGGCAGCCTTATATGAAAGTTGGTCTATCCCATTCTCTGTACTCATGGTTGTGCCATTGGGTATTGTTGGTGCACTTGCCTTAACATTCTTGGGAATGATTATTTTGAAAGATCCAAACCTTTCAAATAACATCTACTTCCAAGTGGCGATTATTGCCGTGATTGGTTTGTCCGCGAAGAATGCGATCTTGATTGTAGAGTTTGCGAAAGAGCTTCAAGATCAAGGTGAAGAACTCTTCGAAGCAACCTTGCATGCCGCGAAAATGCGTTTGCGTCCAATCATTATGACCACATTGGCTTTCGGTTTTGGTGTTCTTCCACTAGCTCTCGCTTCTGGCGCAGGTGCAGGAAGTCAACATTCCGTGGGTTATGGTGTACTTGGTGGTGTAATCAGCTCAACACTTTTAGGGATCTTCTTTATTCCAGTGTTCTATGTATGGATCCGAAGTATCTTTAAAACAAAACCAAAACAAAATAAACAGGAGCAAATTTCGTGATGCAAAACGTATGGTCTATTACAGGTCGTAGCATTGCGGTATCTGCAATTGCGCTTGCTTTGACAGCATGTCAAAGCATGCGTGGTCCAGAACCGGTCACTCAAGCCAATATTCCAGGAAGTTATCTTGGCAATGCTTCTGGTCCATCTATTGCGGAGCAAGGTTATAAGGATTTTTTTGTAGATCAACGCTTAATCCAAGTTTTGGATTTAGCCTTGGCAAATAACCGCGATCTTCGTAAAGCAACGCTAAATATCGAATTAGCACGTCAACAATTTCAAATCAGCCAAAACAATCAATTGCCTACGATTGGTGCAAGTGGTGGTGTTTTACGACAAGACACGATCAATTCGCCAAGCCCAGTAACAACCTATAATGTAGATTTAGGTTTAACGGCTTATGAAATTGATTTTTGGGGTCGTGTTAGAAGTTTGAAAGACAATGCCCTAGACACTTATCTTTCAACTGCAAGCGCACGTGATGCCACTCAAATTGCCTTGATTAGCCAAACAGCTCAAGCTTGGTTGGCTTACTCATATGCGCAAGCGAATCTTAAGCTCGCTGAACAGACGCTGAAAGCTCAACTTGAATCTTACAATCTCAACAAAAAACGTTTTGATGTGGGAATCGACAGTGAAGTTCCGCTTCGTCAGGCTCAAGTTTCTGTTGAAACGGCACGTGGCGATGTTGCTGAATACAAGACTCAAATTGCACAAGCGGTTAATGCGTTAAACCTCCTTGTAGGTCAACCACTACCTGACAATTTATTGCCTAAAGAGAGAATCACACGTGTGACATCAACCACTGCTTTTGCGGCTGGTTTGCCAAGTGATCTACTCAACAACCGTCCAGATGTTAAAGCGGCTGAATATCAGCTGAGTGCGGCTGGTGCGAATATCGGTGCTGCAAAAGCGCGTTTATTCCCAACCATTAGCCTCACAGGTTCAGCAGGTTATGCATCAACAGACTTAAGTGATTTATTTAAGTCTGGCGCTTTTGTTTGGTCTGTTGGTCCTAGTCTAGATATTCCAATCTTTGACTGGGGTACACGTCGTGCCAATATTAAAGTCTCTGAAACACAGCAACAGATTGCATTGTCTGATTATGAAAAATCAATTCAATCTGCGTTCCGTGAAGTGAATGATGCTTTGGCAGTGCGTCAAAATATCGGTGAACGTTTAACTGCACAACGCCGTTTAGTTGATGCGACCAATACAACCTACAAACTCTCAAATGCCCGCTTCCGCGCTGGTATTGACAGTTTCTTAACTGTATTAGATGCGCAACGTACATCGTATAGTGCTGAGCAAGGTTTATTGCTGCTTGAACAAGCGAACCTTAACAACCAAATCGAGCTCTATAAATCACTCGGTGGTGGCTTAAAAACCAATACTACGGATCAAGTGATTTATCAGCCTTCAAGCTCAGATTTAAAATACGACAAGAAGTAATTTTTTGTTTAAACAAAGCTCACCTCGGTGGGCTTTTTTATTGTCCCAAATACTGATATTTTGTCATTAATTATCCTTTTTATAACGACTTCAATCACATGCTGTTAAGTAATTTAGAATCTGTACCTGGTCATCAAATTCAACAACAATTTGACGTGGTATATGGCAGTACCGTCAGAAGTAAACACGTCGGGCGTGATTTACTCGCAGGACTTAAGAATATCGTCGGTGGAGAACTCACTGCATACACGGAATTACTTGAAGAGTCTCGTCAAGAAGCAATGAATCGTATGATTGATAAAGCACGTGGCTTAGGGGCGAATGCGATTGTCGGAATTCGTTTCTCAACTTCCAATATTACCCAAGGTGCTTCCGAATTATTTGTTTATGGCACAGCTGTGTATGTCACACCGAATGCACCTAAAATTCCTGATCCATTCACCTCTTAAGGATTCGTTATGGATGGTATCATTTTTCAGGTGGTCATCTTTCTCATCCTATTTTGTATTGGATTTGGATTTGGTCGCTATAATGAACAAAAGCATCTTAAGCAACTTGATGAACAAGAAGCGCGCTTAGCTTATATCAAGTTAGATAGTCAGCGTTTTAAAACTTCTGAAAACCATGGACAAATGATCAGCAGTAATGTTGTGATTTCGCATGATTATTTTAAGTTTGTACTTGCGCAAATCCAAAATTTCTTTGGTGGACGCTTACGCAGTTATGAAAGTATTGTTGAACGTGCAAGACGTGAAGCTATTGTTAGACTTAAACTTGAAGCAGAAAAAATGGGCGCAACTGAAATCTTAGGGTTAAGACTCAGCACCACAGATTTAGGTCTTCAAGGTGGAATGGTTGAAGTATTCGCTTACGGAACTGCTATACAAAAGAGAGACTAAAAGTCTCTCTTCTTCTTTACAGGTATGTAGTAGTCACTCAAGCCGTACACTTTGCTTGAGGAGTCTTCAAACCCCTTATCGCTCGCATGATCATTGAGATAGAAAACCAGACATAGTTGATAAAATTTTTCTCATCGATACGCGGGTCACGATCATTAAAAATTACTTTACTTTCATTTTTCGGATCATTCGATACAGTATTGCTGGTGATAACCGTGAAATAAAGACGCCTAATTTTTCTTTTGCCCCACCCACGACAATATACTCATCCCCTTTCAATAATGCCTGTACGGTTTGTTTAGCAAATTCCTCTGCTTCTAAACCATTTTCAATGGCCTCATCTTGATAACCTTGGGGCTTTCCCTCACCGTTTAAAGCGTTAAAGGATACATTGGTTTTCACAAATCCTGGGAAAATTACCGAGACACCCACACCATCTTGCGCAACTTCAGCACGTAAGCTATTCGCCCACATATGAATCGCACCTTTGGCTGCCGAATAAGTCGCACGATATTGTGTGCCCAATAAACCAGCGACACTTGAGATAAAGGCAATTCGTCCTGACTTTTGTTGCTGAAAAGTCGGCAAAACCGTTTTGGTTAAAAAGACTTGAGAGAAATAGTCAACTTCCATGATCGCACGTTCAGTTTGCATGGTCGTGTCTTTAATTAATGCACGTTGTGATAGACCTGCATTATTGATTAACCAATCAATACGTCCTTTTTGTTGGAGAACTTGTTCATAAGCATGACGAACTTGTGATTCATCTGTGATATCCGCTTTAATGGAAATATGTCGTTCTGGGTGTGCCAAAGACTGCCTTACCGTTTCCAGCTCTTCAAAACGACGAGCCGTCAAAATAACCTGTGCCCCTAAACTGGCACATTCAGCAGCCAACGCTTTACCAAGACCCGATGATGCACCTGTAATCCACACCACTTTCTGATCAAGCTGTTCCAACTTTGCCATTCCCTTTATCCTTATGGTTTAAGCATTTAATTTTGCTTTTTGCTGTCCTTCATTATCAAGAAAAACCAGAAAATGGTCAAAGTACTTCACGATACTTTGTGCATCATGAATTTTGCTTAAATTTTCAAATCGCTTATACCCTAATCCTGTGGTCAGACTGATCACACCATTTAAGGTTTTATCCACCACCATATTAAATTTCAGCATTTTTTTAGGTTCACGAATTAAGCTCGTAACGCCTTGATCAACCACTTTAGTGAAGGCTTTTAAGCCAGGAGCAACATATTGATTTTGACCTTCACGCATACGTTCTGCACAGCCCAGTAACTCATTCACAATAACTTTTTCAACTGGGTATGAAATATAGTATTTTCCATCTTGTTCATACATCAAACTTTGTACATGATTCACCATAGGCATTAAGCGATCATTACCAAAAAATGATACCGACCAAGGCATGTATTTCAAGATTGCATCTTGCACTTGTTTCAATACTTTTGCTGAGTCTTGATCCTTTGCATTAGAATCTTTGACCAGTGTGCCAAAGGCTTGATCAATAATCTCACAAGCAATTTTGGACAGATTATCTCCAAGAATTTTAGCTTGCGCTTCACGATCTCCTGCATTGAGTTTTTGGTGAATGGTTTGATATTGCTGATAAGTTTCAGGTTGTAAGCGCAAAGAAATAGTATAGGTCATGCGATTGTTATCCTTTATTGTCAGGCCGATTCCGCGAGTTGACGCTGGCTTTAGTGTTATTCAAAATCAATTACTGTTCGATTGTGTGGGATTTGAAACGAGAATGCATTTGCTTAACGTGCCTCTCCATGCATTTTTTTTGCTACAATAGATGCAATTTTTTATCTACTTTTGATCTGTTCGAACTATGACTGATTCAGCGCAAAATATTGCTACAACCTACGATCCGACCGAGATCGAGAAAAAATGGTACCAAACTTGGGAAGAACGCGGTTACTTTAAGCCGTCTGAAAAAGGCGAGTCTTTCTGTATCATGATTCCGCCACCAAACGTCACTGGTAGCTTGCACATGGGTCATGGTTTTAACAATGCCATCATGGATGCTTTGACACGTCATAAGCGTATGTCAGGTTTTAACACGCTTTGGCAACCAGGTACTGACCATGCGGGTATCGCAACGCAAATGGTTGTAGAGCGTCAGTTAGGTGCGCAAGGCGTAAGCCGTCATGACTTGGGTCGTGATAAATTCATCGAAAAAGTATGGGAATGGAAAGAACAATCTGGCGGTAATATTACCCGTCAAATTCGTCGTTTAGGTTCGTCTGTTGATTGGTCACGTGAACGCTTTACCATGGATGAAGGTTTATCAAATGCTGTGAAAGAAGTGTTTGTAAAACTTCACGAAGATGGTTTGATCTACCGTGGTAAACGCCTTGTTAACTGGGATCCTAAATTACAAACTGCCCTTTCTGACCTTGAAGTTGAGTCTGATAAAGAAGAACAAGGTTCATTGTGGCACTTCAAATACTTCTTTGAAGACAAATCACTTCGTACCTACGATGGTAAAGATCACATCGTTGTTGCAACCACTCGTCCTGAAACCTTATTAGGTGATACAGCGGTTGCTGTTGCACTTGATGATGAACGTTATGCGCATCTTGTAGGTCAAAACATCATCCTACCAATCACAGGTCGTGCGGTTCCTATCGTTAAAGATGAATATGTTGATAAAGAATTCGGTACAGGCTGTGTAAAAATCACCCCTGCGCATGACTTCAATGACTATGAAGTGGGTAAACGTTGCGAATTGCCAATCATCAACATCTTCAACAAAAATGCTGAAGTGTTGGCTGAGTTTGAATATATCGCTAAAGCGGGTGAGCAAATTTCTAAAACCATTCCTGCGCCAGCAGATTACATTGGTTTAGAGCGTTTTGAAGCACGTAAAAAGTTAGTAGAACAAGCGGAAGCTGAAGGTTGGTTAGACCAAATTCAACCGTACACGTTGAAACCACCTCGTGGAGACCGTTCAGGTGTAATCGTTGAGCCGTTATTAACAGACCAATGGTATGTGAAGATTGCACCACTTGCGAAACCTGCAATTGAAGCGGTTCAAGATGGTCGTATTAAGTTCGTGCCTGAGCAGTACAGCAACATGTACATGGCGTGGATGAATAACATTCAAGACTGGTGTATCTCTCGTCAATTGTGGTGGGGTCACCGCATCCCTGCTTGGTACGATGCAGAAGGCAATGTATATGTAGGTCGCAATGAAGCTGAAGTTCGTGAGAAAAACAACATTCCTGCCGATGTTCAATTAGATCAAGATGAAGATGTACTTGATACATGGTTCTCATCGGGTCTTTGGACGTTCTCAACTTTAGGTTGGACGGGTGACGAAGCGAAAGATAAAGAAAACTACTTCTTAAATACGTTCCACCCGACTGATGTTCTTGTAACAGGTTTCGACATCATCTTCTTCTGGGTTGCGCGTATGATTATGCTTACGATGCACTTCATGAAAAATGAAGATGGTACGCCACAAGTGCCGTTTAAAACTGTGTATGTACACGGTTTGGTTCGTGATGGCGAAGGTCAGAAGATGTCTAAGTCTAAGGGTAACGTACTTGACCCATTAGATTTGATTGACGGTGTGGATCTTGAAACTTTAGTACAAAAACGCACAACAGGTTTGATGAACCCGAAACAAGCAGCGAAGATTGAAAAATCAACACGTAAAGAATTCCCTGAAGGTATTCAATCTTACGGTACAGATGCAGTTCGTTTCACATTCTGTGCGCTTGCAAACACAGGTCGTGACATTAAATTCGACATGAAACGTGTTGAAGGTTACCGTAACTTTGCGAATAAAATCTGGAACGCAACTCGTTTCGTGATGATGAACTGCGAAGAGCAAGTGATTGGTCAAGAGGTGCGTCAAGACCTTTGGGAATTGCCTGAACAGTGGATCGTGAGCCGTCTACAAAAAGCGGAACAAGCAGTGCAAACAGCATTTGCAACCTACCGTTTAGACTTGGCTGCACAAGCGATTTACGAGTTCATTTGGAATGAATACTGTGACTGGTATGTAGAGCTGACTAAGCCTGTTCTGAATGATGAAAACGTATCGGTTGAGCGTAAAGCTGAAGTGCGTCGTGTTCTTCTTTCTGTGATGGAAGCATCTTTACGTTTGGCACATCCATTAATGCCTTACTTAACAGAAGAAATTTGGCAAACGCTTGCGCCGAAGTTAAACATTTCTGGCGAAACGATTATGCTGGCGCAGTATCCTGTTGCTGACCAAGCGTTAATTAATGAACAAGCTGAAGCTGATATGCAATGGCTTCAAGGTTTGATTGGTGCGGTACGTAATATCCGTGGTGAGATGGGCTTAGGTAATGCTCGCTTGTTGCCTGTTCTGCTTCAAAACACGACGGATAGCGAGAAAGCGCAAATCGCACGTATTGAACCGTTGTTTAAAGCATTGGCTAAAGTTGAAAGCATTACCTTCCTAAGCGATGCTGAACAACCGCCATTGTCATCTTCTTCTGTTGTAGGTCATGTGTCTGTATTCGTTCCAATGAAGGGCTTAATTGACCCTAAAGCGGAATTGGGTCGTTTGCAAAAAGACTTAGACAAGGTTCAAAAACAGCATGACCAAATTGCCAACAAACTTTCTAACGAAGGTTTTGTGGCAAAAGCACCTGCGGCTGTGGTTGAAGGCGAGAAAGTGAAACTTGCTGAGTTCGCTGATCAATTAGCGAAGATTAAAGCGAATATGGAGCAAATTGCAGCGCTTTAATGTGTTGTTAATTTAACCAAATTTGTAGTATAAAGGGCTGATTATTCAGCCCTTTATATTTTACGATATGGCTTTTATTCATAAGCATAACAGTAGTGGAAAAACTTATACTTTTTATAGTGATGAAATTACTTCAACAGAAAAAAATATATTTACTGTTCTTGTAGGAAAAAATGGTAGTGGAAAAAGTCGCTTACTAAATAGTTTAGTAATGCGAGGAGTTGAGGAAAGAAAATATGTTCTTGCTTTTTCTAACTCTATGTATCATAAATTTCCTCAGCTTAATAACGATAAAACTTTTGGTTATTTATGCTACGCAAACAATAAGAATATATTAAAAAATTATGCTTACTGTAATGCTCTGCATGGACTAATGGATCAAGAGTTAGTGCATTTAGCGATTGAAAAACAGTTATTTCACAATATGCCACTAATGCAATTTAAAGAGTGGAATATACAAAATCTTATACCTTTGTTAATTCTAAAATTAAAACAAGACCCTCACCGTGCTTATTTATTAGAGAAAGTTTTAGATTTCTTAGGTTTCGAAAAGAACATCCATATTACTTTTAATCGAAATAAAAAATCATCAGATATTTTCATTAATGCATTTAATGAAAAAATGTTAGCCTTTCAAAATAAAACTGAAAATCATGAAATTCTTAAAGAAATTGCTATTAATCTTTATAATAATAAATTAACTGATTATTATTTTCCTATGGCTAGAGATTTAAAAACATTTTCAGCAGTGGGTTATGGTATAGCTTTAGATCTGTGGAAAATCAAAAAAATTAATTTTATAAAAAAAGGCGAAAAAATTTCATATCGAGATCTTAGTTCTGGTGAAACATCATTTTTAACTCTCGGTTTATTCTTACTAATATTCCTAGAAAATGATTCAATTATATGTGTAGATGAACCTGAGATTAACTTACATCCTGAATGGCAAAGTCAGGTTATTAACTTTCTAAACAATGTCTTTCAAAAATTTAAACAATGTCATTTTTTTATAGCCACTCATGCTCCACAAATAATTTCGGGAGCTAATGGAGAAAACATTTATATTCATGATTTAGAAAAAAATATAAATCAAAATATTAATAATTTTAGAAATAGATCTTCCGACTTTCAATTAAGTGAGGTTTTCAACTTTCCTGGTAACAATAATGAGTATTTAATTAGAAAATTAATAGTTATTTTAAACAAGTTGAACACAGAGGAGAATTTTCATCTAGACCTAGAAAGCCAAGAACTTTTTAAAAATCTAGATATTTTAATCAATAATAAAAAAATTCATGAAGATGATAAAGTGTTCGTTCTTTTCAGCCTTATAAAAAGTTACAGAGGTTGAAATGCAAGTGTGTCAAATACCTAGTGAACTTCAAACTTTTATTGATAACTATGATAAAGAGAACTATCAGCTTTGGAATAATGAGACAAATAAAGATGTACAAGCTTTTCGATCTTTAATTCGTGCTCACTATTTATCTGATCAAAAACTTACTTGCTTTTACTGTAAGCAATATATTTGTTCAACTAATGGATTCCATTGGCAAGTAGAGCATATTTTACCTAAATCATTATTTCCTCAATTCTTATTTGAATCTAGAAACTTAATTGTCATTTGTCCAGACTGCAACCGAGAAAAAGGGGATCAAAATCCTCATGTTAATGGAGATAGAGCTCGCTCACAGCCTACCTATCCGCGCACGAGTGGGCGCTTCAAAATCATTCATCCTTTATATGATATATATGAAGATCATATTGAACGTATCTCTGCAAATCACTGTGATTATCCAGATCACTATTTCCTAAAAGCTCACACCCCTAAAGGTAAAGCTACTGTAAAAATGTGTGACTTAAATCGTTTTTATCAGGAATTTGCAGGCTATAAAGATATGAAAGGGAAACAAGTTGCAGCTTTGGATGAATTTATTGAAGAAAAAAATATAAACCTACTGACACGTGAGCAAAAAATGGAATTGGTTCAAAAAATTATGGCAAGTATGTAACCCTCACCCCAGCCCTCTCCCATAGGGAGAGGGAGCATCATTTGATTTAATCTCTGTATGAATTTCACAATGGAATTCCCTCTCCTGAGCAAGTTTTAAAGCACTGCTTTAAAACGAAGCGCAAGTGAGGGTTAGGGAGAGGTATTTTTCAGTTCACTACACTTCATCCACAAATCCTCCAACACCACATCCGTCCGCCCCAACACATCATGATTCCAATACCGCAGAACAGTTAAACCCAAAGCCTCTAAAAACTTAGTGCGTTCAACATCATATTCAACAGCGTCATGCATTCCATGCTGGCTACCATCCAACTCAATTACTAAACCAATTTCATGACAGTAAAAATCCACAATATAAGGTTTGATCACATGCTGACGACGGAATTTGAGATTCATAAAACGCTTGGCACGTAGAATTTGCCACATGAAGTGTTCAGCATCGGTAGCGGTGTGTCGCATGCTTTTGGCGAATTCTAATAGTTGGGGATCTTTTTCATTCTCCTCTCCCATAGGGAGAGAACTTTTCATTATGATCTTCATTATTTTTTGCTTGAATTAAGCTAAATCTTAAATTGAATGAAAGGATCGTTATAATCTTCATCAACTTCAAACCCTGCTTTCTTAATCTCATGCTCTTCTTCCTTACGAGCCAATAAACACTCTTCTCTGTATTTTTCTAGTTTTATTTGTTTTTCATTAATTGATAATTCATCTAGATATAAATCATCAGCACCATAAAAACTTAAAGCACTGTATATTGAAGCTAAGTACCGTATCTCAAATGTGGCTGAATAATCACGGTTATAAAAAATAGAAATTTCAAAATCTTCCACATAAAAGTAACTATCGAGTGATAAAAAGTCTTCGGATTCTAATACAGATTTAAATTCATCAAATTGAATGAGATCAGGGGCGAGACAAGTATGATCACCAGAAGCTAGAATTTTGTTGTAGTCCTCTTTTTTATAACGAATATCATCTAGAGCAAAATAGTTTTGACAACCTAAATCAAGTAAGTTTTGCATAAAGCGTTTGTAATCTTGGAAAGCATCTTCTAATGAACTATTCGCTTTCGTCCACCTTTGCTCGAACTCAATTCCCTCAATGATCTCATTGGTTTGTTTAAGGGAAAGATCATAGACATTGTCAAATTTCAAAGTCTTACCATTGAGTTCTAAATTCAGCTCAGTATTCCTTTCATAAGGATCATCACCAAAATTACAAGCATAATAACAATATCGATTATTTTTGGGTTCTTGTACGGTTTCGACACTCATTACACGATTTTGGTTTTTAAAGCGAATGAAACTATCTTGTGCCAATGAGATGACGACTGTTGAAGCATCAGTTAAATCCACTTTAGCAAAACCTGACCGACTCTTAGGCTCTTGAATCTCCTGTTGAGCTTCGACAACGGCGCTCTGCGTTAAATTTGAACCAAATAATTTATAAGCTGTGAATAATATTGCAACTACAATAAAAGCTAAGATGATAAAAAAACTCATTTATTCTTTTTCTCTTTTTGTATGTATATAAAAATGTCTGGACATTTAATTTAGACATAAGTCTTGTCATCTTTAAAATAACGTACCTTACTGTACTTATTCAAACTAAAAATAAAAAAACTAAAATATCCCACATTCCAACAACATCCCGATACCACTCTCTTCCATCATATACATCAACCTTTGCTTTTAAGATTTTAAATATTGCTTTATCCCCCATCTCCTTGCAAAGCATTGCTTCTCACCCCATAGGGAGAGGAGAACATTATTAGAGAACTCTACGCTCTATCAATATTCCCCCCACTCCCATTTCAATAAAGATAAGTCTTTACCTTTACATCAATTCTCCACCACCACTCGACCATTCAACGGCTGAATAGGTCGATTATTCGGATGTCCCAATAACTTGGCAAAGTCCTCAATCTGCTTGGCTGAGGCTGTTTGAATCTCTTTTAAGATTAGCCAGCGAACACCCTAGAACATGGAGGTGTGGTGAGCGACCCACTAAAACGATAATAATCCAAATTCTTTGGCAATAAATGATTAACAGACTGGGGCTGTTTTAACTCAACTGTTTGCCCTTTTTGCTTCGGTAATGAATTCCATATTCTTGCCAATTGCGGATTCTCTGCACCTTGTGCATACATCATCCCCACGACAGCCAGCTCTCCTTTGGCATTGGCATGTACAAAATGGATTTCTAGCGGATATTGTTTGCCATGGATTTTATTTTCACTTGGGGTATGCAAATGAAACTGCTTGAGTTGAAAACGATCACCGTCCAGCATCAGCTCTCCGCCTTCTTTAAAGTCGACTTGTACCGTGTGTCCATTGTTATGAATACGTTGAATCAAAGTTTGATAGCTAAACTGCAACGGTTTCAAATCCGCTTTTACAGAACGCTCAATGTTAATTGGTGACTGATTATGACCAGAACAGGCTGCAAAATTGGGACTCAGTGTGTTCCATTGTTCAGGGTGGTGATAATCCCAATCTGCACCTGCCCATACACTTGAAGAAAGAATAGAAAGTGAAAATATTTGAAAAAAACTTCTCATCATTAAACCTTAATACGCGAACCGTTCATTAATTTATGTGATTTTTACCATTATTATTTTGATCTATTTGATATTTCCTCATAGATCAAATGATCTCCACATCTTGATCATGACTGAATCAAAAATGGAACATAGTTATAGAAACTATGAGAATTTGGAACAATGACGATATTGATCAAAATGATTTTATGAAGGGTTAATGCTTATTTTTTAAGATAATTTTTATTGTAAATTTACTGTATTTTTTTATTATAATTTTACTTAACGGTATAAAAAAAGCTTCTTCAAGACTAGCAGATATAAATATCCCATGAGTACTTGAAGAAACTGTCATAAAAAATGATTAAAGAGACGAACGATTTTATTTAATAAAATTATTCACGATTAGATCTTTTACCTCATCTCCTCGACCAGCTAAAACCGCCTTCATCGCATACAATGAAGTCGCCTTCACTTGCTCAAATTTTGGTTCTGGTGGCATCACCAACTCTACTGGGTTGGTATGAATATCGATTAGTGCAGGACCATCATGAGCTAAAAATTTCTGAATAGCTGCTTCCAAACCATGACCATCTTTTTGAGTCATGCCATAAATCCCGATCGCTTCAGCGACTTTGCCAAAATCAGGGTTCGATAATTTAGTAAAATTATCCAGTAAGCCATCAACTTTTTGTTCAAGCTCTACAAAATTGAGCGAATGGTTATTAAAGACAACAATTTTGATCGGCAACTTTTCCTGTACGATGGTCATGAGATCACCCAACAGCATACTCAGACCACCATCACCACATAGCGCAATCACCTGACGTTCAGGAAAGGCTTTTTTAATCCCGAGTGCTTGAGGCATCGAGTTTGCCATCGTACCGTGCAGTAAACTACATAGCAATTTACGCTTACCATTGGTATCGATGTGACGAAGCATCCATAGTTTCGATGAGCCTGCATCTCCAGTGAAAAATGCATCATCATCTGCATATTTGTTGAGAAGCGCCACCACATATTGCGGGTGGATCAAACCATCTTTACCTATACGCTCTTCTTTCAAACGAGCTGCATCTGCAACTTTCTTTAAATCTAAGCACTCTTGAATAAAGTGTTGGTTCTGCTTGTTTTCAACTAAAGGGATTAAAGCACGCAGCGTTGGTGCAATATGTCCAACAGCACCAAAATCTATAGGATAGCGACGACCTAAATGAGTAGCATCGACATCGATTTGAATAATCTTCGCGTGTTTAGGATAAAACTGTGGCCACGCAAAGTCCGTTCCAAGCAGTAACAATACCTCACTATGATTAATCGCATGTAAGGCTGCTTTATTACCATACATACCATTCATCCCCATATTATAAGGATTATCATATTCAATAAAATGTTTTGCACGTGAGGTATGCACAACGGGTGCATTTAATTTTTTCGAAAGTTCAACCACTTCATCGTGAGCATGCTGAGCTCCAATACCTGCATAAATCGTGACTTTTTGATGAGCATTGATGAAGTTTTTAATCTGATCAAGTTCAGCAGGATTAGGCGTAGTTTCAGGCTGCGGATGATGTACCTTGAAATCCAATGTTTCCTGAATATATTGACTGCTGATATTGGTTGGCATAATGACCACCGCTACGCCACGTTTATTCAGTGCTGCCTGACAGGCCAATGTCATCACATGTCTGACTTGACTGGCTGCTTTGATCTCCTCGCAATATACAGAACAACTTTTATAAATTTCTTTAAAGTCGACATATTGGGGAAAATCTAAATAGCCTGCTTGTTCGGTTGAAAGTTGGCTTGCGATCAAAACCACAGGCGCACCATTACGGTGTGATTCGTACAGACCATTAATAAAATGCAAGCTTCCAGGACCACATGAGCCAGCACATACTGTTAAATTGCCACTCATCAATGAATCTGCACCTGCTGCAAATGCACCTACTTCTTCATGGCGAACATTGATCCATTGAATAGAACTACGCGATAAAGAATCGGTAAAGTGATTAAGCGTATCTCCAACAATGCCGTAACAGTGCTTTACGCCGACTTGTTCCAACACTTCAATCATAATGTCTGAGACTTTTTTACTTTTCATGTTATTCCTAGTTTTAGTTTTTAGAACATTATCGTTATATTATGGTCAATACATCAAATAAATGCGACAAAATACACATTTTATATAAATTATAATATTAATTTTTTAATAATAGGACAATCAATCATTGAGAAATACGGAATGAGTAGATGTCAGTAACAGCTATTTATAGCTCGTATGTTTTGGATTCAAAGAAGTGAATGTTCAATCAAAAATGCTAACCCGGAAGCTTTTGACATTTCCATTAAACGCTGCTTTTCCAATTTGAGTTGTTGTTTTAACGATGAAACATCTTGGTCAATCTGTTGATAGAGCTTTTGAATATTTAAAGCACCTTGAGTTTTTTGTACTTCAATTTTTGCCTTGTTTGACCACACTAAGCTATTAATCAATATCTGGATTTGCTTTTCTAAAGTTAAACTCTGTGCTTGCAATACTTGTTGATAGTACTTCAATTGATCTTGCTGAATAGCTTTCTGTATACCGACTTGAAGTTGCTCGACTTCAAGTTGTAACTTCAATAGCGTGAATAAATCCTCTTGTTCATAAGCTTCATTAACACGTTGTAATAATGCCGTCTTTGCAGCCTTCTTGGATTCATCCGGTTCACGGTCTGGATGAATGATAGAAGCTGTTTTGAGATATACTGTTTTCAGGGATTGATTCACTAACTTTTCTGCTTCGGCTTGTTTATCTTGCTGCCGTTTAAGTTTGGCTTGCTGCCTTGCTTGTTGATACTGCGCTTTGTCCCACAATGAATCGTCATCAATCGTTGAATCATTTTGTTCACCATGAGCATCTGGTGCTTGACTAGATTCGAAGTTGTTCTTTTTATCTTGCTTATTTCGTGGTTGAGCAAACACCTGTTCGAAATAAATATGTAATTTTTCAACTGTCTCAAGTTGAGTTTCATTGAGCATATTTGATTTGCTCAACATTTGGGTCAAGTTAAAACACTTCTCTTCCACAACCTTTTGAGACGACTTATTTAAATCAATTTGACTTAGGCTATTCCATAGACTTTGTAATTGCTGAAACAGCACTTGATAAACATCACGATAGACAGGAATAAGTTTCTTCTGCGTGTAGGTACGAATTTCTTCTTGGGCGTGTTGCCATGCGGATAATTGTAATTTTTGCTGCTCAATCTGATTAATCAAAACCCGTAGCTTATGATCTTGAACAAGTTGTGCAGAAGAACTGGATTGAATTTCGAATGAAGTCACGTCAGGTGTTTAGTCCAATGAGAGAATACTGAGTTTAACAAAATGTGGATGCTTTATTTAAGCATCGATCACAGTTTGATTTCGACCATTGGCTTTTGCTTGATAAAGATGTCGATCTGCTCGTTTAAGAATGGCATAAGCATCAGCATCGTTGAGATCAGTCACACTGACACCAATACTGACGGTCAAAGTTTTCTCTGCCAAAATAACAGCTTGTTCCACCAATGTACGAATTTTCTCTGCCAAAACTTGCGCACCCATCAGATGTGTTGCAGGCAATAAAATTACAAATTCTTCACCACCATAACGTGCCACAAAATCGGTTTCACGCGTTGCTTGATCAAGGATTTTTGCTACTTGTTGTAACACTTGATCCCCTTGATCATGACCATATTGATCGTTGACTTGCTTAAAATAATCGACATCCAATATAAGTGCTGCATAGCCAATTTGATTTCTTTTATGTTGACCAAATAAGTATTCAAGTTGTTCGTTTAAAGCACGGCGATTGTGTAAACCTGTTAATGCGTCATGTCGTGACAATCGAATCAACTCAAGATTAGCCAATTCAAGTGCTCGAGTGCGCTCTTGAACCTTACGCTCTAGAGATTGGTTTGCCTCAAGCAATTGTTGTTTCTGTTCCAATAAGGTTTGCGTCATGCTTTGTAGAGAATGTGATAATCCTTGGATTTCACGGATGCTGCTTTGACTATGAAATGCCGTATGCACGTCTCCCTGTTCGACCGCATAAGCCGATTTAGCTAAAGCCTCAATGGGTCTGCTCAATTTATTGGCAAGTTGATAAATCACATAAAAGATAAACAGCGAGACGAATAAACCAATCAGGAAGATTTTGAACTGCAAATCACGCATATCTGCCAAAGCAATCGCCAAAGGTTGACGAATTACCACATGCCAACCAATATCACTTTTAGTCTCGGACTCCACCGCAATATTTGCGGTTAAGAAATCCTGCCCTTCATTCCAATCATCAATATAATAAAGTGCATCGTTGACTTTAAGTTGAGGTGGCTTGACTCGTCCAATACTTTTAAATGGATACAGCAGTTCACCCTGTTTGTTTAAGATAAAGACTTCTATGCCACGCTGAGATGCTGTTTGAGATAATGCTTTATTGAGAATATGACGTGCCCACTCCCAATCTGCATGTGCAGCTAACACTCCTTTTAATTTTTGAGTATTTGGATCATAGATTGGTGTTGCGAAATCAATAAAACGCATCGGCTCATGAGGATTTAAAGCTTGAATTTTTTTTGCCAATAACACAGCTTCATGCACATCACCTAAGTATGTACCCTGTAAACCTGCCTTAAACCATGGCCGTGAAGAAACGTTTTCACCTTCAAGAATACCATCCGCAGCAATTTGAACATCACCGTTTAAATCTGTTACCCCCATCCAAGCATAATAGACATACGCATTTTTGACTTGTTCCAAGCGTGTACGAACACGTGGATCATCTAGACTTGCTTCTGAAAAGAATGGAGATTGGCTGAGCAGCACCATTTCGCGCTCGCGTTCGGCAAGAGAAGCTGCCAAGGCATTACTGATATTTTTTGCTGCGACATGTAGGGTCTGTCCACTGGCTTTAGCCAAGTGCTGAGATGCGATATTTCCAATATACAGCGATACGCATATCCCAAGGATAATGGTTAATCCAGCAAATATGAACAGAACGCGATTACGGAATGAATCCAAAATACACCTTAACTCTTGGTTAAACACCGAAACATGCAACCATAAGAATATAACAGAATATTACAAATACATAACAAACATTTCGGATCATTGTAATGAATAAAAAATGCCAACCTTATCTCATATATTCAAAATCCTGATTAACATTAACAACTGTAATTCCACTCCCTATCTTTTAAACAACATGATTTAATATTCAAGTCACGCACCACATCTACATAAAGTCATAATAATTCGACAATAATTCTGTATTTCTTTTTTTTGGCGCTTGATAGCTTAAGTAGAATCACCTAGAAAATTGAGGAACAAATGGATTTTGCTTCTATCTTTTTTTACGACACCACATGGGTGTTTGTTTTTGAAATTTTAATCCGATGTGTGGTGATGTATTTACTCATCATTCTTTTTCTTCGTTTGACTGGCAAGCGAGGGGTTAGACAACTCTCCATCTTTGAAGTTGCCATTATTCTTTGTCTTGGATCGATTGCTGGAGATCCAATGTTTACGGAGGATTTACCCTTAATTCAAGCCGTAGTCGTCATGAGTGTGATCATCTTGCTTTACCGCACCACAACGTGGTTAATGATGAAATATCAGCCTTTCGAAGACTTAGTCGAAGGTAAATCCTGTTACATCGTAAAAGATGGCATGCTCGTCCTTGAAGCATTCAAGCGAGGTAATATGTCGCATGATGAGTTCTTTTCGGAAATGCGTCGTCAATCTGTTGAGCATTTAGGTCAAATTCGAGTCGGTCTATTAGAGTCCGATGGGAATTTCAGTATTTTGTTTTATCCCGATGAACAAGTTAAATATGGCTTACCAATTTTTCCAGATCAAGCTCAATCAATATACAAGGTAAAACCTAGCGTAATATATGCGTGTACACATTGTGGATTCTGTACTGAACTTCAACAACCACTTCAAGATTGTCCGCGCTGTTCTTGCCAAGATTGGACACAAGCAATCAACAGTCTAAGAATTGGTTAGCAGATGAATAATCTTAAGTCTGTTGAGAAGAAGCAGATTATTCATCCTCAGCACTGACTGAATCGAACATAGGTGGTTAAGATTAATCCAACACTTTCACCACAATTTTACCAATGTGATCACCTGCATCCATTGCCAAATGAGCCGCTTGAATCTCATCAAAATTAAAAGTTTTATAGATCATCGGTAGACATTCACCTTTTGCCCATAAAGGCGCAACATGTGTCTTTAAATCTTGAGCGATTTTGGCTTTTTCTGCTGTGGTACGTGCACGCATGGTTGAACCAGTAATGGTTAAACGCTTCATCATGATTTGACCTAATTTTACGCCGTCGGCTTTAGCTCCTCCAAGAAATGCAATATAAACCAAACGTCCATCACGACCTAGTATATTCAGGTTTTGAGCTAAATAAGGCGCTCCAACCATATCTAAGACAATATCTACGCCATTTTCTTCTGTCGCTTGCTGAATGACCTGTTCAAAGTCTTCCGTTTTATAATTAATTGCATGCGTCAAATCTTGAATTGCTTTTACTTTCTCATCTGAGCCAACAGTCGCAAAAGTTTTTAAGCCAAATGCTTTACACAACATTAATGCTGTTGTTCCAATCCCACTGGTTCCGCCATGGATTAAAGCCGTTTCCCCCGCTTTAGCTTTGCCCATTTGAAAAATATTCGCCCAAACGGTAAAAAATGTTTCTGGAATTGCAGCAGCTTGAATATGACTCACCCCTGCAGGAATATTAATCAGCTGAGATTCAGGCACCACACAGTATTCCGCATAACCACCACCATTGGTAAGTCCACACACTTGATCCCCCACCTGATAGGCGTTTACCTCAGCCCCTACTGCAACGACTTCCCCTGATACCTCTAACCCAGGTACAGGTGTGACCCCTTTAGGCATTGGATATAAACCTTGGCGCTGTAAAATATCAGGACGGTTAATGCCGAAAGCATGTACTTTCACCAAGACTTCATTGTCTTTAGGTTGCGGAATATCAACCGTTTCATAAGCCAACTTCTCAACGCCGCCTGGTTCAGTAATGATCACATGTTGCATGCTTTGTGCCATAATCAAATCCTTTATTTACAATACTTTTCATTCATTTCAATCAATTTCATCATAGTTGATCGCATTGATAAAGTCCTGTATTACTTATGTATAAGGATGAAAACGAATCATTATTTTTTGGGGAAAATAATATGCGTTACTTGCTGCAATTTATTTTGCCATGCAGTTTTGCTGCCTTGGTCATCATCTGTTGGACTTTTTTGTTACGTTTTCCATGGGATTCAGCAGTAATTGCGATGATCTACTTCCAAATTGGGCTGGTGTTGTTATTGCTATACATTGAATACGATGCGAGCAAAGTGGATGGTGCAGCAGGTTGGACTTTTTTAGTTTTCTGTTTTTTTGAAATGATATTGTTCGTCGCTTTGGGGATCATTCGTATCATTATTGGTGGATGGCAAGTTTTAAATCTTTTATTTTGAACCTTGCCTCAGACACGAATATTAAAATAACTCAATAATATAAACAAAGCTTCGTATTTTTCTGATTTACAAAGGAATTGTAACCTTAATTTCATAGATTTTAAGGTCGTCATGGATCGTACACTCGAGAATTTTAAAATGAAAAAGCAGACTCTAGTTGTCACACTATCGCTCATGCTCGGTTTAGCAGGATGCTCTGGGGAAGATCAAGCTAAATCAACCTTACCAAATACTCCTGAGCCAACCATACCAATTCAGCCTGAAGATCCAAAACCATCCCTACCACCAGATCTCGAACCTGAAACACTGATCAATGTTCCACAACCAAACACTTATTTAAATCTGGATTTTACTGAACTTTATTCAATACCTTCTGATTGGAATATTCTGCCTTCAAATCCAGGTAGCATTCAATTTAAAGAGGGTGCCTTACTGATTGATGGTCGCAAAGATTTAACCAAACCCACCACCATCATGTTAAGTTCGGATTTTCAAAAGCTTCGCAACTATAAAATTGAGTTAGAATTTGAATACCTTGAGCGTAATAACGGTACTCGTTGGGGAAGTATTATTTATAGAGCTTCAGATGTGTTTGCTCAACCTGAATATACACCATACTACCAATTTGCTATTCGTGCAGATGCATCTGCTTATAATGGTCTAGAACTCGCACTTAGACGTTCGAATAACACATGGAATGTCATCAATACATCCAAATTTGAATCAAACATCGCTCTAGATACGCCTTATAAGGCTACAGTTGTTGTTCATAATCAACGTGTTCGTCATTACTTAAATGATCAATTGGTTTTTGATGGCGAATTACCCACCAACCTAAACCAAGGTGCCATTGGACTTTCAGCAGCAGGATTGCTGATGAAGGTCAACACAATACGGGTGATTGAACAACTTGATGCTCTCCCTACTCAAGATCGGATCACAGATGTCATTGATCACAAATATCCAGTTGCAATGGCGCCCGCTTTAGCACAACCAGCCGACTCATCAACAAATGATAACGCTCATACCGCCACTTATATTGCGTACCAACTTGATGAACAATTATTTTTAAAAGATTTCGACAATAAGACCTCGATGCACCTCAGAAGTCTTCTTTCTGATCAAACCAAAAGAACACTTCCTCTTCTGCATATCGACTCTGAAAACACACTGGCTGAATTAAGATCTTTGTCTTCAGATTATGATTTTAGTGATGTCACGCTAGTCTCTGATGATCCATATCTATTAAGAAAAGCGCGTGTGGAGATTCCAGAAATCCGTACAGCATTGGATTGGTCTGAAAAGTACAATTTGATTTCAGATCAAAATAGTGTTGTGAAAATTGCACAGGCAACCAATACATCACTTTCTAAAATTGTGATTTTACCAGCCCATTTGGTTCAGTCTCATGTAGTTGCACACTTGCAACGTTTATTGATCACACCTTGGGCAGGTTTTACCCACAATACTTCTGGACAAACCAGTCCTAAGCTTGATGCCTATCAAGCTGCTGAGATATTAACAACAGGCGTAAATGGCATTTATACACATCAGCCTGAATTATTTCATTCCATCATGCGCTCAATGGCGCCCAACACCCTACTTCGTAAACCACTCATTACAGGTCATCGTGGAATTCCATCTCAAGTTGATGAAAATACCCTTGAAGGTATTCTTAAGGCGATAGAAGTTGGTGCTGATGCCGTGGAATATGATGTTTATCTGACAAAAGATGACCATGTCGTTTTAATGCATGATAAATCGGTTTTACGCACAACGGGTATCGCAAAAAATATTGAGAACATGACGCTCGAAGAGGTTCGTAAACTTAAAACGACCGGGCAGCGACTTGCCATACCGACGATGGATGAAGTATTGGCTGCAGTAGTTGAAAAATACCCACATGTCACCAATTTTATCGAGATTAAGAGTGCAAAACCCGAAATAATTTCAAAAATTAAAGATTTACTTGATAAATATGATGCATATGGTCAAGTGATTGTCATAAGTTTTGATGGGCAACAAATTCTTGAAATGAAGAATACTCTAAAAGGTGTATCAACGGGTTTATTGGTATATCCACCAAAGGAACAAACTACTTTTCTAAACATTCGAAGAATTTTGGAAACAACACGACAATTTTCTTCAACATTCAATCCGAATTATAGTGGTTTGAATCAGGATGTCATGTATCTGGCAAGTTTACGTGGGGTGACCTTCTGGCCTTGGACGTTCCGATTAATTAAAAATGATTTCTATCGTATGTACATTCAAGGTACACATGGGTTGACCACAGATTATGCACAAGATGCATCGAATTTTGTGGTCAAAATTAAAACTCCACGACAAATAACAGCAACTGTTGGTCAACCTTTACAAATTACTGGGCAAAAATTAACGCAACTGGGTCAATCTAGTTACCAAAGCTTCAATACGATGCTCGTACTACCAGGCTCTGCAAAATATAGTCTAAATGGTCAATCTGTGAGTTTCAGTGAACGTGGTACAGCCTATGTCATGCCAAGCTACCAATACACCATAACACCCAATTTCACCTATACCATCTATGCAAAACCCGTGACTGTGACCATTCAATAAGCACATCACATTGATATTTGGAGACCAATTCAGTTCGCTGAGTTGGTTTTTTTCGAAAATCGCATTTTCCCTCATCTTTTCATAAGATTTCAACTGGACTTTTAATGATGTTCACCGCTTAAACACGACAGTATTTAAAACTGATGAATTTCATAAATATTTAATATGTAATATTTTTTTTACTTTATGACAAATCCATAGAATTGTCATTTTATGTACTTAGATTGTGTCTCGCTTAGGGACATACTTTTCGAGTACTTTTTAATGATGAAATTTACAACACTGACGTCAGCAATATTATTAACATTAAGCTTAACGGCTTGCTCCGATGATGATCAAAAAAATGCTGTATCAAATCCAGATCAAACGGAAAATCCTAATCCATCTCCAGAACCTGAAACACCAGAAATTGAAGTTCCTGTACCCAAAATACTTTTTGAAGAAAATTTCAATGCTTTAACTACTATTCCAAACAATTGGACTCAACTTCGTAGCAATCCAGGGAATATTGAAGTTAAAGATGGAGCACTACTCATCAATGGTACGGCGCACGATACACAAATGACGACCATCATGTTGCCAAACGAACTACAGCAACATCGTAATTATCGTATCGATATGGATTTTGCTTTCTTAGAGAATAACAATGGCGGGCGTTGGGGTAGCATCATCTATCGTGCCGCTGATCAATATGCTGATCCAGCTTTTACTCCATACTATCAATTCGCATTTCGTGTTGATGCAACCGCTGCAAGTGGTCTTGAACTTTCTATGCGTCAACCTAACAACACATGGAATGTTTTACAGAAATCTGCACATAAAGAGAATTTTGAGTTAAATAAAACCTACAAAGCAACAGTCATCGTACATGGCCAACGCGTACGCCATTATATTAATGATGAACTCGTACTCGATAGCACGCTACCTTACAATTTAAATCAGGGTGACATTGGCATTTCTACAGCTGGCGCTTTGATGCGTGTAGATTCAATTAAAGTGACTGAGCAACTTGAAGCCCTACCAGAGTCTAATCGAGTTACAGATCTAATCGATCAGCAATTGCCAGTCTCTATGGCACCAGCACTCGCTCAGCCTGCTGGCGCTACTACACTGAACTCAGCTCCATTAGCAACTCATGTTGCCTATCAACTGGATGAGCAACTCAATCTTCTTAACCAAGATCAAAAGAAAATTACTCATTTAAAAGATTATTTAAATGATTCAACACGACGTCATATTCCGCTATTAACGATCAATTCAGAAAAAACAATCCGAAATTTGAAAACGTTGACAGAAAACTATGATCTCGCTGATATCACCTTGGTGTCGGATCAGCCTGAACTCTTACGTAAAGCTCGTGTTGAAATCCCTGTATTGCGTACAGCACTCGACTATTCAAAACAATCTGGTTTAACCAATAGTAAATCAGATATTGTAAAAATTGCTCATAATACCAATTCTTCTTTATCAAAAATTGTCATTTTACCGCCGCACTTAGTGCAATCAGAAGTCGTATCTCATCTACAACGCTTATTAATTACACCTTGGGCAAGCACACTTCATCCAGATCAAAAAGATGGCATTGATGCATTCAAAGCAGCTGATATTTTAAGCACTGGGATTAATGGGATCTATACACAACAGCCAGATGTTTTCCAAAACATTATGAAGCAGATGGCACCGAATACCCTGTTAAGAAAACCCCTCATCACAGGCCATCGTGGCATTCCAGCCTTAGAGGATGAAAATACTTTAGAAGGAACAATTAAAGCTATTAAGGTGGGTGCTGACGCAGTTGAATATGATGTCTATCTATCGAAAGATGGTCATGTTTTCCTAATGCATGATGGAACATTAACTCGTACCACAGGTGATAATAGAAATACTGAAGATCTCACCTTAGCTGAAATTCGTCAGTTACGTACGATTCCTAATGGTCGCCCAGTTCCAACCATGGATGAGGTTTTGGCTGCAGTCAAAAAATACCCCCATGTGACCAATTTCATCGAAATTAAAAGTGCTAAGCCTGAAATTGTAGCGAAGATTAAAGAGCTTTTAGATAAGCATAATGCCTATGATCAATCGATTGTTATTAGTTTTAATGGTGATCAAATCTTACAGATGAAAAATACCTTACCGGGTGTTTCTACAGGCTTCTTAACGAGTACGCCGAACGCACAAAGCAATATTGTAAACACACGTCGAATATTAGACGCGACTCAAAAATATTCTTCTACATTTAATCCATCTTTTGCAGGATTAACCAAAGAGTTAATGTCAATGGCGAGCTTACGTGGCGTAACTTTCTGGCCTTGGACATTCCGTACCAATAAAGATGATTTTAATCGTATGTATGTACAAGGAACACATGGCTTAACCACCGATTATGCTCATGAATCTTCTGATTTAGTCGTCAAGATCAATACTCCAGGTCAAATTACTGCGAAAGTAGGACAGCCTGTTGTTTTTAGTGGAGAAAAAGTTACTCAGATAGGTAAGGCTTCAGCACAAAACTTTAATTCAATGATTGTTCTGCCTGGTTCTGCCAAATATAGTAAAAATGGTCAGTCGATTACGTTTAGTGAAAAAGGCAAAGCCTATGTCATGCCGAGCTATCAATACACGATTGCTCCGAATTATAGCTACACCCTGTACGGTAAACCCGTGACAGTCACGATTCAGTAAGAAACTTTAAATTTACATGCCCAATTGTTAAGTTTAAAGCTTCAATTGGGCATTTCTTATTTTTTTAAATTTTGAATCACTTCGGGTAAAAAAGAACGGTGAAATCCATCATAGGCTTGATTATTCTCAGCCGGACTTAATGGAAATATACGTGTGCCTTGAGAAGCTGCGCCATCAATCCGTATCGTGACACCCGATATAAATTTAGATGCTTCAGACAATAAATAGACGATCGCTGATGATACTTCAGCTTCTGTTCCCATGCGTTGCAAAGGAACTTTCTCCGCCATACTTGGAATCACTTTTTCAGCCATTTCACCAGTATATGTATCCATACCTGATGACAAAATCCATCCAGGTGCTACGGCGTTCACGCGAACTCCTGATTTACCCCATTCGACAGCAGCTGTCTTGGTCAGATTATCAACCCCTGCACGGGCTGCCCCTGAATGTCCCATATTCGGCATACCTCCCCACATATCAGCAGTCATGTTGACAATACTTCCACCATGCTTATTCATCCACTGATTGTAAGCTTCGCGCATAAGATAGAATGTAGCGTGTAGATTGTTTCGAATGACAGCATCAAATCCATTGGCTGAGATTTTTTCTAAATGCGCTGGAAATTGTCCGCCTGCATTATTCACCAAGCCATCAATTCGTCCGAATTTTTCAATTACTTCGCTAATCATGGCTTTCACTTGTGCTTCATCACGATTATCACAAGCGATGCCATAGGCTCTGCCACCATCTTCCATGATTTCAGCAACAACTTTATCGAGTTTTTCTTGGGTACGCCCTGTAATAATCACTTGTGCATCCAATGATGCAAGCTCATGAGCTGAACAACGTCCAATACCAGAACCACCTCCTGTCACAATGATGACCTGATTCTGAAATAAGTTTTCCTTAAATACTGAGTTATATGTCATGCCAATCCTTAGGTTGTAATTTTTATCGACTTGAAAATTATCCCGATTTTTTAACAGTTGCAAGATCATAGAATTTTATAATTGTTGTTTTAAATGCTAATCAAACCTTTCATTCAAGGGCTATGGTATCGTTTTTACAAAACGCATTAAGATTTTTCTTACCACAGGTAAAAATATTAAGATCAATGGAAATGCGATTAACCAAGACATTGCCCACGTCTTTATCCAGACCACCCAGATCCCATCAAAAAATCCACGATTCATTACAATATTAATTAAAGAAATTGAACCACTCATCAAACATGACAAAATTAACGGCATCAGCCAATTGAGATGTTTGGGGTGAAATTTTGGGAGTGCTTTATTCATTGTAGCGCCTAATCATTTCATCTCATTTAATTTAGCACCAAAGCAATCACTATTCCTATATTTTTCAAGTTTCAAGTACATAAAACTAATCCAATATCGTTAAAATTTTGAACCTTGAGGCATGATTTAATAATTTTTCTTAGCAAATGAATATTAAATAGAATGGATTAGTTTCCATCTTAATCAAGACTCTTGAGCGATAAAAAAATATTTAACTTTAAACGATGATTTTATTTTTTAGCTTTTCTACTCTACGAAAATGTTTTAAGTTTTTAGTTCAATTTTACCGTTAATCTCTATTCTTTAGATTCGAAGCATTTTTTTTGCAGTTTTTGCATAGCTTCTCTAGGCATAGGCGCTGTCATCATTTGTTGGTATTCTAAACAAGCTTTACTAGGGTGTTTTTGTTGTATCGGAGCATTAACACACGCCGTTAAGAGCATCAAAAGCAAATACGCTACTATTTTCATAATATCTCGAATTTATCGTTAATGTTTACCCTATCTTAGCTCATTAAGACTAGTGTGGTCGTTATTAACTTTTAAATAAAAAAACCCGCCATCAGGCGGGTTTTTTTAAATCAGTCAATCTTAAAGACGAACCAATTCCACAATCTTCTCAGCCAATTCTTCAGCAGCTTCTACTTCAAAACTAGCATCCGTACCTGTTGCAGTATCAGTAATGACCACCACTCCAGTTTCACGTAATAATGCAACTTGCTCAGCAGTTAAACCAGCTTTAGCAATCGCGACAACACCTTGTTGGATCAATAAGCTTTCTAATACTTGTGCATTCACAATTGCAGCATTTGATACAGTTACCGCAGCAGGCTTTTGACCCAAACGCGCCGCACGTGCTTCTGATGTTACAGGCTCATTATGTGCAGTCCACTCAACTGCCTCTTCAACCATACCTGCACCAACTGTAACGTTGCTTAAGCGGTCAATAAAGATAAATGAACCTGTGTAACGGCTATCTTGATAACGGTCAAATACGACTGGTGCATCAAATTCAATCGTTACATTCGCAATCGCATTCAGCTCTAAGTTTTCAACTTGAACTTTTTCAAGCGTATTTACGTTTGTACGGAAGTTAATTGCTGTTACCTTAGCAGGAACAGTTTGCGTACCAATCTTCACGTTATATAACTTACCAATCGCAAGCGGTTGGTCAGCCATCCATACAACAGTCGCTTGTACAGAACGAGAAATTGCAGGCACTTCTTGATCTGCACGTACAAGTACGTTACCACGAGAAATATCAATCTCGTCGTTTAATGTTAATGTCACTGCTTGACCAGCAACTGCGCGCTCTAAGTTACCGTCAAAAGTAACGATTTCTTTAACTGTAGATGATTTACCTGATGGCAATGCAGTAATGGTATCACCAACGTTGATATCACCTAGTGCGATTGTTCCGCAGAAGCCACGGAAATCTAGGTTTGGACGGTTCACATACTGTACAGGGAAACGGAAATCAGCTTTAGCTGAAGTACGGTTAATCTCTACAGATTCAAGCGTACCCATTAGAGTTTCGCCTGTGTACCATGGTGTATTTGGTGATTTGTTTACAACGTTATCACCATTTAACGCAGAAATTGGCGTAAAGATGATGTTAGATGGTTTACGGTCACCTAATTGTGCAACAAAGCCTGCGTATTCTGCTTGGATTTCATTGAAACGTGCTTCAGAAAACTCAACCAAGTCCATTTTGTTGATCGCAACAATAATGTTCTTAATACCAAGTAAGCTTGCAATATAAGTATGACGACGAGTTTGTGTTTGAACACCATAACGTGCATCAATTAAGATGATCGCAAGGTCACACGTAGACGCACCGGTTGCCATGTTACGTGTGTATTGCTCATGTCCCGGTGTGTCAGCAATGATGAACTTACGTTTTTCTGTAGAGAAATAACGGTAAGCGACATCAATCGTAATACCTTGCTCACGTTCAGCTTGTAAACCATCTACAAGAAGTGCCAAATCAGGTGCATCACCTGTTGTACCGACTTTTTTAGAGTCACGTGTCACTGCTTGCAATTGATCTTCATAAATCAATTTCGAATCGTAAAGTAAACGACCAATTAAAGTTGATTTACCATCATCTACGTTACCGCAAGTCAAAAAGCGTAATAAGTCTTTATTTTCGTGTTGTTTTAAATAACCCAAGATATCTTGGCTAATCAAATCTGATTGATGAGACATGGCTCATAGCTCCACAAATATGTTGAAATCGGTGTATTTGAATCCTCCCTCATTCCCCCTTTGAAAAAGAGGGATGACTCCTCTCTTTGGAAAAGAGAGGAGCAGCGCTGCTGCGCAAGAGAGATTCTAGAAGTAACCTTCTTGCTTTTTCTTTTCCATCGAGCCTGCTTCATCATGGTCAATCATACGACCTTGACGCTCAGAACTGGTTGCAAGCAACATTTCTTGGATAATTTCCGGCAAAGTATCAGCAGTTGATTCCACTGCACCTGTCAGTGGGTAACAACCCAATGTACGGAAACGCACCGATTTCATTTGTGGAACTTCACCTTCTTTTAAAGGCATACGCTCATCATCCACCATAATTAATGTACCACTACGCTCAACAACAGGTCGTTCTGCCGCTAAATACAATGGAACAAGTGGAATACTTTCTAAGTAAATATATTGCCAAATATCAAGCTCAGTCCAGTTCGACAATGGGAACACACGGATACTTTCGCCTTTATTCACTTTACCATTGTAAAGATTCCAAAGTTCTGGACGTTGGTTTTTAGGATCCCAACGATGTTTATCATCACGGAATGAATACACACGTTCTTTGGCACGTGATTTTTCTTCATCACGGCGAGCACCACCAAATGCAGCATCGAACTTGTATTTATCTAATGCCTGTTTTAAACCCTGAGTTTTCATGATATCAGTATATTTCGAACTACCATGATCAAATGGGTTAATCCCAGCATCCTTACCTTCTTTATTTTGGTGGACGATAAGATCGAAACCGTGTTGCTTAGCCATATTGTCGCGGAAAGCAATCATGTCCTTAAATTTCCAACCTGTATCTACATGTAACAGTGGAAAAGGGAGTTTTGCAGGATAGAATGCTTTAAGCGCTAAATGCAGCATAACTGCCGAGTCCTTACCAATCGAATAAAGCATGACTGGATTTTCGAATTCTGCAGCAACTTCGCGAATGATATGAATACTCTCAGCTTCAAGCTGTTTAAGATGAGTAAGTCTTTCCTCATTTAATGACATGGACAACACCAGCTAGAATATGTGTACTTATGACACTTTTGAAAATTTATATTCATTATAGTGATTTAGACAACGGAGCTTTATCTCGTTTTTTTATATTAATATACTCAAATAGAATATAAGCAAAGAGACAATCTAATTATGATAACAATTACAGGCCTTTCTAATATAAAATACCAAGAATGGTTAGCCCTTTGGTCAGCTTACCTTGAATTCTACAAGACCGAATTGAATCCTCAACAAGCGGCTCTGACTTTCAAACGATTATCTGATGCGTCGCAAACCGATATGTTTGGCTATGCCATTATAAAAAATCAAAATGTCGTCGGAATTGTACATCTCATTTCTCACGCAAGCACTTGGACTACACTCCCTTATTGTTATCTCCAAGATTTGTTTATTGATGCAAATTACAGGAATCAAGGCTTAGCCAGGAAATTAATAGAATTTAGCTATGATGAATGTAAAAATAATTATGATAGAATGTACTGGCTAACCCATAAAAGCAATGATAACGCTAGACTTTTGTATAATCGTGTTGCAACCGAGACAGGATTCATTCAATATAAAAAATCTCTAAATTAGTTATTTTTATCTCCCATGCTTAGCCTTGAATCTCTTAAACAACATTTAGAGCGAGCTCAAATTGCTGGTCATATTTATCAGCATCATCAAATTCTAGTGTTACAAGAACCGTTTACTGAAAATGGTTCTGCTTTAAATATTTTTGTTCAGCACGAGTTAACTGCTGATCAAATTGGCTTACAGTTTGCTGTTGAACATACTGATCAAAAACTAAAGTTCTTGATTGGCGTTACACATAGCAATCAAGATCATAGAAGTGAAATTAGTATTGGTCATTTAAAAGGCAATCAAAAAGCTTTTAATTTGTGCTACGCCTTTTACAATTATCCAAAACATTTTTTTGTAGTTGAAACAGATTTATATGCGAACGCTGAGCAATTTAAAGACTGCTTAGAAAAGCAATTATTCAGTCAGCCTGAGCTTAGTTTTTTAGACACAGCCATTAAAGTAAATCCAATGGGACAGAATTACCCATGGATGAAGGATTATATCGCGCAACTTAGCTTAGAAATGAAAGTTCGGATACAAACAAGTCTCATGTAAAAAAAGCCACCTTTTTAGGTGGCTTTTTCAATTGCTAATCTAAGAATATTAACGTCCCAGTTTTTTGACATCTAAAGGTATTTCAATACCAACAGAAGCACCTGCATCATTACCATGACGATCTGAATCTGCAATCCAACCATTAATCTTTAATGGCAAATTCGGCTTCACAAAATGCGTCCAAGTTAAATCCAATGCTTGAATATCATCATTTTCAGAAAATGCAGCATTGGTATCTCGATTTGATTGATTTACTTTTGCAAATAATACGCGACCTGAAAGTCTATTCATGGCATCAAAACGAATATTTCCACCCACAGAAATCATCTCACCATCTCCTCCAATCGCATGTGCAAGAGGATAGCCATGTTGATAATATCCATCTGTGTAAATATGATGATTATAAGATATCCCTCGCGCCTTACCATTTGTAGTGGTGTCTACCCACTCCGCATAAACCTGATAAGGCATTTTTTTTAAAGATGAAGAATAATCCACCCCAGCCTGATACATTTTCTTAGCAGGTAAGCCACCAGCTTCATCTTCCCCCACGTATTGCGCATAAACGCCGATTGGCTGGTTCAATAAATAGCTTAGATTCAAACGCGCATCAAATCCTGCAATCTGGTTAGATGGATCAGGCTCACCTGTACCGCCGTTATCCTTATTACCTAACCAAGCATCCCATAGGCTACTTAAACTTTCAGGGCGACCTTCACCACCCCATTGAATAATGCGTGATGCTCCGAACTCTAAATAAGGTAGTGGTTGTGCGGTCAAACGTAAACCAATAATTTTAGCATCAGGAACTGCTTTATAATCATCTACCTGGCCGCCAAAAGCTTGGTATTGCCAAGGCCCGATCCATGATAGCCATTTATGATCAAAAGCAGACTGTTCAGCACGCTGTAGAGTGAAACCATATACTGGTCGACTTGCATCTCCACGTATCAAACTACCATCGTGTCCAGGTCCCCAGTAGGTTGGAATCTGACCAGCAATGAGCCATTGATTCCAAAGTTTACCCGCAAGATATGAGCCTTCTAGGTTAACGTCTTGCCCATTGTCTATCTGAGGGTCTTTTTCACCTCTAACTTTGAGCTTCGCATCCCAATTTTGCCCCCCAAGATTTAACTCTGCACCAAGCGCATATTGTGCTTTTTGATGATCGGCAAAAGATTGTGGGATTTTCTTTTGATCACTCTCCGCGAAAGCATCAACTTTTAATGTTTCATTTTGCTGCTTAATAGCTCTTTCGACTTCCTGAATAACCTTTTGTTGTTCAATGGAGTTAATTTTAGCATTGGTGAGGGCACGTTGGACTTCATCACCACTTAGCGGCCATGTCGAGGTGCTTATTTGAATCACACCTTGTTGATTCAGCCAATTTAAATCATCTCTCAGGTTTTCATCGTTGAGGAGAATACCATTGGCAAACACCAGTGGACTAGAAAATAGTAAGCTCGATGATAGGATTTTTATAAGTCTATTCGGGTTCATCACAAATCAATTTAGGATTATATCTTATTGATTATTTGAATTTTTAATTTATAAATCCATTAACTTTACATTAAGCATTTAATTAGATACATTTAATAACATTGTATAAATATTTTGATAAACATACAGCTGGTTAAACAGATTAGCCTTAATGATAATTTTCTATATTTTTTATCACCTTAATTAAATATTTTGTGATTAAAATCTCAAAATACACTCACACTAAAAAACATTTAAATTTAATTTTATGTTAAGAAAAATTAAAAAAGCCCTTCAAAGAAGGGCTTTTTTAATTTCACTATTACGCATTTTTGTGACGCATATGTGGGAATAAGATCACATCGCGAATACTTGGCGCATTGGCAAATAGCATTACCAGACGATCAATACCAATCCCTTCACCTGCTGTAGGAGGTAATCCATATTCAAGCGCCTCAACGAAGTCGGCATCATAGTGCATTGCTTCATCATCACCCGCATCTTTTTCAGCTACCTGTGCTTGGAAACGCTCAGCCTGGTCAATTGGGTCATTTAACTCTGAGAAGCCATTTGCAAGCTCACGACCACCAATGAAGAATTCAAAACGGTCAGTAATGTGCGGGTTGTCATCGTTACGACGTGCCAATGGAGAGGTTTCCGCAGGATATTCAGTAATGAAGGTCGGTTGACGAAGTTTCGTTTCAACAGTTTCCTCAAATACAATCGTTTGAAGCTTACCTAGACCAAAACCTGGCTTCACTTGCTCTTTAAGTTCATTCTTAACAAACTCAGCTAAGAACTCGCGATCATTTACATTTTCAGGTGTAAATTGTGGGTTATGTTCAAGAATTGCATCAAACATTGAGATTTTCTTGAATGGACCTTTGAAGCTATACACTTCTTCGCCATAAGGTACATCTGTCGAACCTAAGATATCAATTGCTAGTTTTTCTAGCATTTGCTCTGTCAGTTCCATCAAGTCTTTGTAGTCTGCATAAGCTTGGTAGAATTCGATCATGGTGAATTCTGGGTTGTGACGTGTAGACACACCTTCATTACGGAAGTTACGGTTAATCTCAAACACACGTTCAAAACCACCTACAACCAAACGCTTTAAGTAAAGTTCTGGTGCAATACGTAAGAATAATGGCATGTCTAAGGCATTGTGATGCGTTTCAAATGGACGCGCAGAAGCACCACCTGGAATCACATGCATCATTGGCGTTTCAACTTCCATATAACGTTTTTCAGTCAAGAAGTTACGAATACCAGCAACTACTTTTGCTCGAATTTCAAAAGTCTTACGCGTTTCTTCGTTAACGATCAGATCAAGATAACGTTTACGGTATTTTACTTCTGTATCTGTTAGACCGTGGAACTTATCTGGAAGAGGACGGAGTGATTTAGTGAGGAGTTCAAAATGTTCAATATGCACATAAAGATCACCTTTGCCTGAACGTCCAATGTAACCTTCAACGGCAATAATATCACCTAGATCAAGACCTTTAATGGTGTCTAAAGTCTCTGCAGATAATTCTTTACGTGCAACATAAAGCTGAATACGGCCGGTCATGTCTTGGATCACCATGAACGAACCGCGGTTCAACATCACCCGACCCGCAACTTTGACATAAACTTTTTCACTGCCTTCAATTTCTTCTTTTGATTTATCAGCAAACTGATCCTGAAGGTCTTGTGCATAATGTTCACGCTTAAACGTGTTTGGCCAAGGGCTCGTACCCTGCTCTTGAGCCTTATCTTGAATCTGTTTTAACTTGGCATGACGCTGTGCGATTAAATCGTTTTCGGAAATGGCTTGTTCAGAAGTCGATTGAGCGTTTTGTTGCGTCATCTCTGCCTCGTAATTTTATTTAAAAAAGAAGTTGCATAGCATAGCAGAATTCAAAGTACTTGAGCATTAGAAAAAATAATCAGCCATTTGAAAAACGCTTAATTTCATCCACTAAAGTCTAGGTCTGAACATTTCTTAGACCAAAAGCTAAGTTGTACTTTGAATACAGCACTCTACAATCATCCTATAAATTGTGGAAAAGTATACTTTCAACAATCATAAAAAATAGAATGGATTTAATGATGACTTATGAACACTCAAGAGCCTAAAGTATTGTTTATGCATGGATTAGATTCTTCAAGAGAATCTACCAAGTTTCAGGCAATTCTTTCTAAAAATAAATATTGCATTAATGTTGATTATCGAAATTTAAAATACGCTGCTGTTGAACGTTTTTATATCGATATGATCGAAAAAATTAAACCAGACATTTTAGTAGGACATAGTCTAGGTGGTTACTGGGCATTAAAGATGTCAAATCGATTTCAACTTCCTGCTGTGATTGCAAATCCGAGCCTAATGCCATCTTTCGATCCAGATTATCCAGCGATTACAATTGAGGAGCTTCAATCCAAAACCTCATCTCAAATCGCTTATATCGAACTTGGTGATGAACTGATTGATATGCATAGTACCTCTGACTTATTAGAGCCATACATGTACGTTGAAAGTATTATTGGTGGCCGTCATCAACTGGAAAACCCTGATCGCCTGAATTACCTGATCGGATTAGTCAGCCACTCAAATCATCAATCACATTAAAAAAGCCTTGTGAATCACAAGGCTTTTCGACTTAAATTTGAGGTTTTGATTTATCGTCCAAAACTGACCAAATATTAATTCCTAAATCCGCGTGTAAGTCTGGTAAATCAAGGAAAATACTCGCCCCTAAAACAGTGTGCTGACATTTATCCATCAATTGCTTAACTGCTTTTAATGTACCACCTGTGGCCAATACATCATCAACAATAATCACTTTTTGAGCCTGTACATCCGCAGACATTTCTAAACGGTCCATGCCATACTCAAGGCTATAGCCCACACCAATTACTGGTGGTGGTAATTTTCCAGCTTTACGAACCAACAACAACCCCTTACCAGTACGTTGCGCCAACAAACTCGCCAAAACAAACCCACGTGCTTCAACCGCAACGAAACTCTCTACCTCTGCCAATTGCTCCGCAGGAATACTTTCGATTAAGGCGTCAGTTAAAGGTGCAATGCTCTGCATGAACAAAGGAGTTAAATCAAAGAAACAAATTCCTGGTTTTGGAAAATCTTGGACCGTACGAATGTGTGACCACAATGATGTAGACAAAGAAGTAGACATAGGAGATAAAAATTAGACAAAAGAATGCGTGAATTTTAACGAATTATTGACAAAAAATATAGCAAACATGAGCTAAGAAAAAATACCAACCAATATAACTTATTGATTTTTAATAAACCATTTTTTAATTAAATAACAAGTATAAAATACAAACAGTATAAATTTTATATGAATAGCTAGTAAATCAATACGCGACAAAAGTCTGACAATTTTTTTTAAATCATAATACATATAATTTTGGCAAATATTTCAAAGATTTAATGCTCAGTCCTATCATGCATTAGCATAATTAGCATGCGTTTTGTCCTAATCTGCCATTCAGCTTCTCTTTTAGTCAGCTAAACTCCGTTATTTACTTTACTTTCCACCTCGAACTGCGTAAAAATTTGCTTGAATATGAACGATAAAAATTCATATCACTCGAGTCTAGGTGTGAGAAAGATTTTGGCTGACACCAATAAATGGAATTGTCAGTATTTTTTGGAGAATCAAATGAAAAAATATCAATGCATCGTTTGTGGATGGATTTATGACGAAGCAGAAGGCTGGCCACAAGATGGCATTGCTGCAGGCACTAAATGGGAAGATATTCCAGATGATTGGACTTGCCCAGATTGCGGCGTATCAAAAGCAGATTTTGAAATGATTGAAATCTAATACAGATTTCCTTTAAAGACCATTTTGATATGGTCTTTTTTCTTATTTACTAAAAAAATTATCAGTATTGGAGAGTACTATGCAACCGATCATCATTGTTGGCTCTGGCATGGCAGGTTACACATTAGCGCGAGAGTTTCGCAAACTGAATGCTGAACAAGCACTTGTTATGATTTGCTCAGATGATGCGGTGAACTATGCAAAACCAACTTTATCTAATGCACTTGTAGGTAAAAAAGCGCCAGAGCAAATTGCCTTAGGTGATGCTGAGAAAATGTCTGCGCAATTGAATATGCAAATTATTCATCATGCGACTGTAACTTCAATTTCTGCAAATCAACATCAATTGACCTACACAAAAGATGGACAAGCTGAAAACCTTATATACAGCAAATTAATATTAGCTGTAGGTGCTAACCCTATTCGTTTAGCCATTTCAGGTGATGGCGCTGATGATATTCATGTAGTTAACTCACTGATTGATTATCGTGAATTTCGCTCTAAGCTCGACCTTAAACAAGACAAGCGTGTTGTCATTTTAGGTGCAGGCCTCATTGGGTGTGAGTTTGCCAACGATTTACAGAGCACTGGTCATCAAGCGACTGTGATTGATCTTGCCCCACAACCTTTGGGTCGCCTTCTACCAGAACACGTTGCACATGCTTTCCAGCAAAATCTTGAAGAAACAGGTATTCAGTTTGCATTAAGTACCACCGTAGATCGGGTAAGTAAAAACTCAGACGAAAGCTATACCGTAACGCTTGCAAATGGACAGAGCTTTACAGCTGACGTTGTTCTTTCTGCTGTTGGCCTGCAACCCAATACATCAGTTGCACAAGAAGCAGGAATCCATACCAGCCGTGGGATTGTGACTAACACTTTAATGGAAACCAATAAAACCGATATTTATGCATTAGGTGATTGTGCAGAAGTAAATGGTTTACTGCTTCCGTATGTCATGCCAATTATGCAACAAGCACGTGCTTTAGCTAAAACATTGTCTGGTGAAAATACACAAGTTCATTATCCAGCGATGCCAGTTGCAGTGAAAACTCCTGCTGCACCACTGACTGTATTACCTGTACCTCAAGGTGTAGAGGCAACTTGGGAAACTGAAGAACTCGATGACGGAATGATTGCTAAAGCACTTGACCAAGAATCAACGCTTCGTGGATTTGTGCTACTTGGACCAACAGCAGCGAAGCAACGTTTAACATTGACCAAACTGGTCCCAGATTTAATTCCAGCTGCCGTTTAATTATTCAAAGATTTAGGGTATTTTCAAATGAAAGTACCCTTTTAGTTTGGACACAATAAAAATGAATAACGCACTAGAATATCAAGTTTCACCTTATGCTCCATTCATGCAAGAAAGTAAAGTGAGTCTAGGCAATGGGATCGACCTTCATATTGAAGTTGGAGGCAAGGCTGAACATCCTACGATTATTCTCATCATGGGACTGGGTGCGCAGATGCTTTTTTGGCCAGATTTTTTTTGCAAATCTTTAATAGACCAAGGTTTCAGAGTCATTCGTTTCGATAACCGAGATATTGGCCTCTCAACAAAAATTAAGCACAAGGGACCTCGCCTCAATACATTTAAACTTATGGGTCGATTTGCTTTTGGTCTAGGAAATCAAGGCTCTCCTTACAATTTATATGATATGGCTGAAGATGTAGCGTTACTCATTGAACGATTAGGTCTTGAAAAAGCGCATATTATTGGTGCATCAATGGGGGGAATGATCGCTCAGATATTGGCAGCAAAATATCCAGAAAAAGTGGATAAACTAGGATTATTATTTACCAGTAATAATCAGCCATTTCTTCCGCCACCATTTCCAAAACAATTATTTAGTCTTATTGGTCGCCCTGCATCGAATGATGAAGATGGTATTGTAAATCATAGTATTAAAGTCATTCAGACGATTGGTTCACCTGGTTACGTCAATCAATTAGAAGTTATTCAAAACGCGCGTAAATTATATAAGCGTAGTTATCATCCAGCGGGTGTACTTCAACAGTTTTTAGCAATATTATGTACAGGCTCATTAGTTTCTATCGATAAGCAAATTCAAAAGCCAACACTGGTTGTACATGGCTCAAAGGATCGTCTACTCCCTTTTAGCCACGGCAAGGCAGTATCAAAAGCAATATCAGGCGCAAAGTTTGAATTAATCGAAGGAATGGGGCATGATATTCCTGCGCATTTCATCCCACAACTGAGTGGTTTGTTTGCAAAACATTTTAAATGATAAACACTAGGACACTATGGCTGCATTACCATCCCTAAGACAGCTGTCATATCTCGTGACTCTGTCTGAGACGTTGCATTTTACAGAAGCAGCACGTCGCTCATTCGTTACTCAGTCTACGCTTTCTGGCGGGATTATGGAGCTCGAGCGTTTATTGGGTGGCGTTCTCGTTGAACGTGATCGCCAAAATGTACGTTTAACCCCTCTCGGTGAGCAAGTGGTTGCACGAGCACGTGTCCTTCTTGCTGATGCTCAAGATCTCATGCGACTGAGCCGTGAGATGAGCGAACCACTTACTGGTGATCTTCATTTAGGAATTATTCCAACGATTGCACCATTTATTTTGTCGCAATTGTTAGAAGAAGTTCATAAAGAGCTGCCTAAAATTCAACTACATCTTCATGAAGCACAGAGTGAACATTTGGTTGAAAAGCTAGAACATGGCAATTTAGACATGATCATGTTAGCGCTCCCATTCGACACACGTGGCTTAAAAGTCGCTGAAGTTGCGAAAGAGAGTTTGTACTTAGTTGCAAACAAAGCTGACCACAAAACGGCGCAAGCTAAATCTCTAGAAGACCTTGATTTGACACACCTCATGTTGCTTGAAGAAGGTCATTGCTTAAGAGACCATACTTTAAGTGTATGCCCTATCGGTGAACGCAAGAATGATCATCGCCTTAAAGCGAGCTCATTACCAACCTTGGTTGAAATGGTGAGTTCTAATCTGGGCTTTACATTACTACCTCAGATTGCGGTAAATACACATATGCTGAAAAATAATGATCAATTGGTGATCCGACCAATTGAGAATGCCCCTTCACGCATTCTGTCATTAGTGACGCGTAAAAGTACGCCATTGCAAAGCGAATTTGATGTCCTTTTACAAATTCTACAGCGCATTACTGCTGATATTTGCTAATAAGTCATCACAAAAAAGGAGCCATTTGGCTCCTTTTTTTATAAAAATCATTTAAGATTTAAAGAGTTCAAGCAATTTATGTTGCGCATTATGAGGAGTCTCACCTTCATCGCATTGCGCACGTGACCAAGTTCCATCACCATTTAACAACCAAGCTTGTTGATTATCTTTCATATAATTCAATAAACCATGTTGATAAATGTGCTTTCTCAAAGTTGGATCCTCAACAGGGAAACAAACTTCAACACGATTAAATAAATTACGATCCATCCAGTCTGCGCTTGAACAATACAGTCGTGGTTGCCCTGCATTTCCAAAATAATACACACGTGTGTGCTCTAAGAATCGTCCAACGATAGAGCGCACACGGATATTCTCAGAAAGCCCTGGCAAACCTGGTCTTAAACAACAAATTGAACGTATGATTAAATCAATCTGCACACCAGCTTGTGATGCTTCATAAAGTTTATTAATCAGTTGCACTTCAGTCAGCGCATTCACTTTCACAATAATCTGAGCTGGCTTACCCGCTTTGGCGTGAGCAATCTCTTCATCAATATAACTAATTAACTGTGTATGCAACGTAAATGGCGCATGAAGTAATTTCTTCAATTTTGCCATTTTGCCCATTCCAGTCAACTCTTGGAATATACGATGCACATCTTCACAAAGCTCTTTGTCCGTTGTCATCAATCCGTAATCGGTATAGATCCGGGCATTGGTTGCATGATAATTCCCTGTACCTAAGTGCACATAACGAACCAATTTATTATTTTCACGGCGCACAACGAGAATCATTTTTGCATGTGTTTTATAGCCTACGATGCCATAAACCACCACAGCACCAGCCTCTTGCAAAACATTTGCTACCGCAATATTTGACTCTTCATCGAATCGCGCTCGAAGTTCAATGACAGCTGTGACTTCTTTACCATTACGTGCAGCTTCAGCCAACACTTGAACAATCTCAGAATCAGGCCCACTTCGATATAATGTTTGCTTAATCGCTAAAACTTGTGGATCTCGTGCTGCCTCACGTAATAAATTAATAACTGGAGCAAATGATTCGAATGGATGATGTAAAAGAATGTCCTGTTTCTTCATCGCAGAAAAAACATTTTCAGACTTCTTTAATACTTTAGGAATGACCGGCGTATGTGAGTCATATCTCAAATGCGGACGTTTAAAATTAGACACTAAACGTGCCAAGTTCACAGGTCCATCAACTTTATATAATTGTTCTTCATGCAAGTCGAATTCGTTGAGAAGGTAATCATAAATATGTTTTGGGCAATTTTCTGTCACTTCTAAACGGACAGCACGTCCAAATCGACGAGAGTTTAACTCCCCTTTTAATGCTTTTGCCAAATCTTCGACATCTTCATTAAGGGCTAAATCCGCATTTCGCGTCACACGGAATTGATAGCAACCTGTCGCAGTCATTCCTGGGAATAAATCAGAGACATGCTCATGAATAATCGCTGACAGCATCACGTGGTGTTCTTTACCATCGGTTAACTCGTCAGGTAAACGAACCACACGTGGTAAAGAACGTGGCGCAGGGACAACGGCTAAATCAATCTGTCGTCCAAAAGCATCTTTGCCTTCAAGCGTGACGATAAAGTTGAGTGATTTGTTGACTAAACGCGGGAATGGATGTGCTGGATCTAAACTAATTGGAGTAAGTACTGGCGCAACTTGTTCCTGAAAATATTTTTTAATCCATTGGGATTGAGCAGGTGTCAACTCTCCACGACGTAAGAAGCAGATATCTTCTTCACGTAATTTTGGAAAAATTTCATCATTCAAAATACGATATTGACGCTCTATTGCAGCATGCGCAGTCTGTGAAATTTTCTCAAGAACTTGCTTTGGTGTTAACCCATCTGGACTACGGCTTTCATTACCGAGCTCCAATTGCTCCATAACACCCGCAACACGAATTTCAAAGAATTCGTCCATATTTCTTGAAAAAATCAATAAGAAATTCATTCGCTCAAGCAATGGATGCAATGGATCAACCGCTTGTTCTAAAACACGAAGATGAAAATCTAAAATTGAAAGTTCACGATTGATATATCGTTCATTATAAGTATATTCAGTTGGAGTATTTGTCATCGCGGTATTCATACCACAAAACCTGCATGCTAAAGATCTGTCTTAAGTATGCTTCAAATTTATGACAATTTCATAAAAAATGCACATGATCACTGTGCATTTTTGATCTCACGAAAGTTTTTTAGACAATTACATTTCACGGAATTCTTGAAGCATTCATGTAACGCAAAATAATTCGCTGTTTATTTTTGAGTTTACGATCTTGACGGTGGTGTTGATAATAACGCGGATTCGGCAAGATCGCTGCCAAAAATGCGGCTTGCTCACGTGTTAGACTGCTTGCCGATTTTCCAAAATAATGACGTGCTGCAGCTTCCACACCAAAAATATGATCTCCAAATTCAATGGAGTTCATGTATACCTCAAGAATGCGTTGTTTTGACCACATACGCTCCATCATGACAGTAGCGACCGCCTCTTGTCCTTTACGTAAAAAAGAACGCTTATTAAATAAAAATAGATTTTTGGATAATTGTTGGGAAATGGTAGATCCACCCGCAACCACTTGTTCTTTTTCTTTATTTCTTTCCAAAGCATGTTTTATGCCGTCAAAATCAAAGCCATGATGTTGCATAAATTTAGCATCTTCAGCTGCAATAATCGCACGTTTCAGATGATCACTGATATTCTCATAATCACGCCATTGATGCTGAATAGGCTTCGAACTGTCGGTCCAATATGTCCAACGCATGAGCATCGTTGTATCAACAGCATTGGTTCTCCACCATGCAAGACTTGAAAAAATCCATAGTTGAATTACAAGGATGATACTGACAATGACCAATAAAGTTCGAACAATAAATGCTTTCATGTCAGTGTGTTGCTCCTTTTGTTAGCGTAGTACATGCTTGACCTTAATCCATATCATTATCACAGAATACAATGACATGACTGAAATGCAACCACCCCAATTTCAAAGCCAATCAAGTCTACCCTTAAGTCAGATTACGTTTTTAATCATTACACTGAATGTTGGACTTTTTATCTGGCAAATCTTTAGCGGGGTGGATATATCAAACCCAGCAACAATAGATGCTTTGCGCTGGGGTGCTGATTATGCACCGCTGACTTATTTAGAGGAACCCCTCCGAATCTTCAGCAGTACATTTTTTCATTTTGGTCTTATTCATTTAATGCTCAATATGTGGGCATTGTATATCTTTGGCAATGTCGCTGAGAAAACACTTGGACACGTTTATTTTTTAGGCTTGTATCTATTAGCAGGCATTATGGGAAGCTTGATCAGTGGACTGATTGATATTCGGAATAGTTACGAGTTATTGGAGCATGTCAACCATGATTTATTTCCACGTGTATCCGCAGGTGCATCAGGTGCCGTTATGGGTTTAGGTGGTGCTTTAACGCTCTTATCTCTTTTTCCCCCTTTACCACAACAACAATTTCTCTTTGATCGTAAATCGTTGCTGATCATCTTGGCATTAAATATTGGTATGGGATTCATGATCCCTGGAATAAATAATGCAGCGCATATTGGTGGAATGTTGATGGGTGCAGTCATGGCTTTATGTTGGTACATCGGTCAACGATCTAGACTAGGCTTCACCACCACCATCGTGGTACTTCCTCTAGGCATCTTCTTATGTTGGCTCATGTATCAATATAACTTAGGCTTAGTGAGCGGAATACAACCCATTTGGGCTGAAATGTTGCAGCAAATGAAAATGCAATTGGCGTATTAATTCCAATTGCATTTTTTAGACCTCATAAATTTTATGATTGATTGAGTTCGCGCAAGCTTTTTAATGGAGGAATCTCAGTTAAGTAGCTTAAACGATAACGACCAATCAGCGCACATAAGATCATCATGCTCATAGGTAGAATCACCCAGATTTCCCAATGCGGTTGTATTGCGAGATCCATTTTATAACTGGCGATCGCACTGATGACCTCAGCAAAAAAACACGATACTAAGCCAGCCATAAAGCCGATAAATCCAATTTCTAAACTCAGCATATTTTTCAAATTGGATTTTGAGCTGCCAAATGATCTTAAAATCGCGACTTCTCGCTTTCGCTCATCCATCAATAAATTAATGCAAGCAATCAACACCAAAAAACCTGAAACACTGACGAGAAGCGCAAGAATGGTAATAATCTGAACCAGAACAGATACTAAGTTTTTAATTTCCTCTAAAGTTAAGGAAACATCGATAAATACAGTATTTGCGAACTGCTGAATCAGATTGACCAACTTGGATTTTTCATCTTGAGGTACAAAAAAACTTCCTAAATAACTTCCAGCATTTTCATCCATCGTATTCGGTGCAAAAATGAAGAAAAAATTTGGACTGAAGCTTTCCCACTCGACTGTTCTTAAATTTACAACTTTGGCTTGAAGTTCACCTTCTGGCAAGCTAAAGCTGAGTTGATCACCCACTTTTATCCCTAACTCTTCAGCAAGATTTGCTTCAACAGAAACATCTCCCACCTGCTGCAATTGTGGCTGCCCACTGACAATGACATTATCTTCTGGATAGCCTTGAGCTTGAGTCAAATTCAACTCTCGTCTGAGTGAGTTATTTTGCGCTCTTAATGATTCCGAAAATGGCTGACCATTATGTTTAATTAGGCGTCCGCGGATATTCGTATACAAGGGTGTACTTGGCCAACCTTCTTTTTCGATCTGAGCTTTAAATTGCTCAACTTCAAATGGAGGAAGACCATAAATAAATTGATTTGGCGTACCTTCAGGTAACTGTTGCTGCCAACGATCTAATAGATCCGTCCTTAATACTACAAGAACTGTAATCAGGCTCAGACCTAATGCAAGTGCAGTAATTTGAAATGCTGTTTGATTAGGTACACGTACATAGGCTGACCATCTATTTTTCAAAGATTTGATCATCTTTAATAGCAACCAAACTATGCTGAACATACTTGCACACAATGCGAGGATCGTACCGATAACGAGCAATGAGAGCTGTATATTTTGAGTGAGCAAAATACAAAATAAAATAAGACTTACAGCTCCCGCTCCCAATAAGGTCAAGAGAGAACGCGTAGATTTAACATCCTCACGGATAACACGAATTGGAGGCGTATTTAAGAGCTGCATCAAACTTGGGACAATAAATCCAAACATCACAATGACACTGGTGAATATTGCAATCGGCAAAGGACCCAAAACCAAATCAAACAAGCTAAATTGGATGTCTAAATGCGGAATTAATTGCAACATAAACTGCAATAAAATATAGCCTAGACCAATCCCTAACCCAGTACCGATGAACATCGCAATTGCGACGGCAATCATAAGCAATGCAATATAGTTCTTAAGAATTTGGAACTTTGCAGCCCCCATACATCTCATTAAAGCAACATGATCTTGATTTTGTTGAACGTACCGTTGACTGGTCAACGCAATTGCAATACCGCACAGTAAAATTGTAAGAATGTTTGCAAGCTGTAAAAAAGTATCTAGATTTTCAATTGGACGCATCAAGCGGGTATTCGCCTCATCCGCAGTTCTCAAGCGAATTGAGCTTTGGGTTTCCATTGCTTGCTGATCATCTGCATTTGGTTCAATCATTTTTTTAGGATAGAGCTGATCAAAATAAGCCGTAAACTCATTAAGTCTATTCGGCTCACCAGACATAAGCAGACGATATTCGATACGACTTCCAGGCTGAATCGCATTGGTTGCCGCAACATCAGATTGTGAAATGATCACTGTAGGTGAAAAGGCTGAAAATCCGAGTTCTTGGTTAGAATCCTTTTCAATGACTCCTGTGACTGTAAAACTCGCATCTGCGATTTGAACCCTCTCCCCTATTTTGACATTTAATAAATCTAAAGCACGTTGACTCAGCCATACCTCTTCTGACCGAATAGCAGTCTGATCAGGTTGAATAATGAGTTCACCACGTAGCGGAAAATTGGACTCAATCGCTTTGACATTCACCATGACAAATTGTTCATCAGTATGTGCCATTGAGCCAAAAACCGTCACTAGGGACTGTTGTAGATTGAGTTGACTTGCCTTCTTTTTAAATTTTTCATCGAGCGGATATTGATCACTTAACACTAGATCTGCAGCTTGAAGCTTAGCAGCCTGCAATGAAACAGCTTGTTGAATCTGATCATTACTGAACTTTAAAGCGGTTGTCGCACTAATCGCGAGACTCAATGCAAAAATGAGCAAATAAATCCCTGTACTAGCAAAACTTTGCTTCAACAAAGGTTTAAATAGCGCACTCATACACGCTCTCCAGATCTTGAAGCACCTTGTACTTTTTGTAATTGACCATTGATCAATTCATAATGCGTCTCACATTTTTGTGCTAGCTGTTGATCATGGGTGACTAAAACCAATGTAGTGCCCAGCTCCCGATTCAAATCAAATAAAAGCTGTTCTATCTCCTGGGCTGTCGTCCCATCTAAATTTCCCGTTGGTTCATCCGCAAATACAATTTTGGGCTCAGCAATTAAAGCGCGTGCAATTGCTACACGTTGTTGTTCTCCCCCAGACAGTACTTTAGGTGTTTGAGTACTTTGACGATCTAAACCCACTTTGTTCAACCAATAAAGGGCTTGTTGTTCTGCTTTGGCATAATCAAAATTCTTTTGAATTCTCAGCGGTAACATGACATTTTCAAGCGCAGATAAAGAAGGTAAAAGCTGAAAGGATTGAAATACAAAACCAATATTTTCAAGTCTAATTTGAGCGCGTTGCTCTTCGCTTAATTGCTCAACTGCTATACCATTAATCGACAATGTTCCTGAACTTGGCTGATCTAATGTCGCCAGAATTCCCAACAGTGTAGATTTTCCAGAACCCGATCTGCCTGTGATTGCGACTTGCTCGCCAGGATAAATTTGTAGATTTAGATTCTCAAAAATCGTCAACTTTTTTTGTTGGATCTGTATCGTTTGTGTCAATTGCTGTGCAGAAATTAACGCTTGTGGCATGATTGAAGAAGTTGAGTCATTACGAACCATAGAAAGCCTTTATGCAAATCAGTCAAAGTTTAAATATTGTTACGTTGAGAAAAACTGCCTTTTTATTTATCTGCAGTTGTCTGTTTCTTTTACCGATCAATAGCTTTGCAAAAACTATCCTTATTCTTGGTGATAGTTTAAGTGCTGGTTACGGCGTGCCTACCGAGAAAGGTTGGGTCAATCTTTTACAAAAACGTCTTGATCAACAGTATCCGAAACAACATCGAGTGGTCAATGCAAGTGTCAGCGGTGAAACAACCAGTGGTGCATTAGCACGTTTGCCCAAATTGCTTCAAACACACAAACCAGATATTGTCGTAATTGAATTGGGAGGTAATGACGGTTTACGAGGTCAACCTCCAAAAATGATTCAACAAAACCTAACTCGATTAGTTCAATTGAGCCAAAAATCTAATGCCAAAGTCCTTATGTTTGGCATGAAGATTCCTCCAAATTACGGCTCAGCCTATAGCAAATCCTTTGAAAATAATTATAGGGTTGTGAGCCAGCAATTTAATGTGAAGTTGCTCCCTTTTTTTCTAGAAGGTGTTGCTGGAAATAATAAACTCATGCAAAAAGATCTGATTCATCCTAATGAACAAGCTCAACCTAAACTCTTAAATAATGCATATCCTTACATTAAAGGCGCTCTATAAAGTTATAGACATAGAGATCCATAAATCCCAATCAATAAAAAAGCCAGCTTAAGCTGGCTTTTTTAAAATGCTGATATTAGAAGTCAAAGAATGTAACTTCACCTGTTTCAAGTGAGTATTCTGCACCTACAACTTTTAATTTACCTTGTGCAATCAAGTTTTCCAACACCGCAGAACCATGGCGCAACTGGTTAACTGAAGCAAAAACATTTGAGCGAACCGCGTGTACTGAAAGCTTTTTCAAATCATCTTTTAACTCAGTTTGCATTAAAATTTCGACTGATGGACGTACGCGATTGACAATAGACATCAAATTAACAGATGGCGGTTGTTGAGGATTACGTAATGCTTCAATCGTTGAGTCGATTGCGCCGCAATGTGTATGACCCAATACAATCACTAAAGGACAATTAAAACTTTCGGCTGCAAACTCCACACTTCCAACTTGAGATGGAGCTACGATATTACCTGCTACACGAATAACAAATAAATCACCTAAGCCCTGATCAAAAACCATTTCAGCTGGAACACGTGAATCAGAACATCCTAATACAATCGCAAATGGCTCTTGAGTTTCAGCCATCTGAGCGCGCTCATGATGCGTCAATAATCGTTGATGCTTGGTTTGACCTTCAACAAAACGTTGATTACCAATTTTTAAACGTTCTAAAGCTTCTTGTGCAGTTAGCATCTTGTATCCATGGTTTATCAAGGTTTGAAGTAATTTTAATACTGTGCTTTTTGATTGTCACTGACAAAATTTAAACTCTGTTACAATTTTTGTTAATTGCTAAAAATATCTTCAATTTCTTCAAATCTGATGATTATGATCATTCCTTACTGAATCACTTTAGCAGCTGATTCAGCGCTTAAATTTATGTTTATGAAGTAAAACTTATTTAAATCGAGAACCAATTATCACAAAAATAGGATTTATTTTTTTACTTTTAACTACTACTTTATAAAAGTCACTTGATTATAATGTCGCCCTGTTTTAAGGGATTTCACCTGCATGTTTGTTCATCTTCCTTTACCCATATTAAAGCATCAACATTTATTTTCCATTTTACTCGCGTTAATGCTCAGCCTCGGTACCTCATCTACCCGAGCAAATACTGTTGAATTTATCGACTATCAAAAAGTTTTAAATGAAGAACGTGCTTGGTCAGGATTATCCAATAAAACGATTCGCGTCGGAGATGTTGTGTGGTCTTATAGCGAAGGTGGTCCTGCTGATCGACCTGCCTTATTGCTCATTCATGGTATAGGCATGAATCGAGACAGTTGGAATCATGTCGCTCGGAATCTCACACAGCAATATCGTGTCATTATTGTTGACTTGCCTGGAAGTGGACAAACGCTAACGCCTAAGGGGTTTGACTTATCACTTCCTCATCTGACTGAACAGTTACGTCGTTTTGCAGAAGCATTACGCATTGAAAACCAGCTTAATCTAGCGGGTCACTCTGTCGGTGGATCAATCGGACTGATGTATGCTGCTAAATATCCTCAAGAAATGAAAAGTTTATTTCTGATCAGTGCCGGTGGATTATTCAGAAGCAACAAAACATTCTTCCTCAATAACCCAATTTATTTAAAGCAGCTTTTAATCTCACAACCTGGAGACTTGAATTATGTTTCTAGGAGAGTCATGCATAAAGCTCCCTTCATACCCAGTTTAATCAAGAAACAACAAGAGCAAGCACTTATTCAACGCGCGGCGGATACATCTGAGCTGATTCATCAGCTTGTAAAACTCAATCAACAGTACACCGTTGAATCATTTGCTCAATTGTTAAAAAATATTGAGGTTGAAACATTGATTTTGTGGGGAAAACAAGATCAGATAGTAAATGTTGAAGTTGCACATGAATTAGGGACCGCCTTAAAAAAAGCACATCCCCCTATTTTATTAGATCAAATTGGTCATACACCTATCGTAGAAACACCTGATCTTGTGGCGCAACATTACTTAAGTTTTTTAAATAAGATGAATACCGTTAAAACGTCATCATCAAATTAAGGATATTGAGAATTTTCATGGAAAAAAATCCTAAAATCGAACAGTTGATTGAGGCACATTTGGCATTTCTTGATCATGAATTTTCTCAAGATGACACCATTGAAAATGAATTTTTATATTTTTATCAATGGTTTAGAAAACAACCTTTAAAGCAAATTTGGTCTTTCGAGGCGATTAGTGCACTGCTTCAAAAACAAATTCTAAATACACCTACAACTGATTCTCTCGTTCAACAGATTGCGGAGCATATTCGATTTGCGTTAGTTCACCCGCTTAATGAAACGACTCAAATCGAAGATATTATCTCGGTTCACACCATTGATCGAATTGCACTTTATATTTCATCTAAAAGTGCTCACCGCCAAGCTCTAATTAAACGTATTGTGAACAATCCCGCATTTTCGAGCATGCTCACCGAGTTAATCCATCATTCTATTCAGGATTATATTGATAATTCAGTGATGAATAAAAAAGTACCCGGTGTCGGCCGCTTTATGAAAATGGGGAAATCAGTTCTTGAAAGTGTCACTGATTCCAATCTTGATGATACGGTCAAACATTATCTTCAAAAAAATATTATCAAGATCAGTCAAATTAGCGAACAAGTGATTAACCAACACTTTGATGACAATAAGCTATACCACTTCCAAGCCAATCTTTGGCACAAAATAAAGCAAGTCCCACTCTCTGCTGTTAAAAACTATGTTGAAATCAATGATCTACCAAATACTGTGGCAATGGGACATGATATTTGGGACAACCTCCGTCAAACTGAATATTTAAAGCAACAAGTACACGATGGTATTTACACGTGGTATTGCCATAATCAAGACCGCTCTTTTGATCTGATCATGCAAGATATCAATATCAACGAAAGCCTTGTTCAAAATGAATTAAGTGCTCTACTCTGCCCCGTAATTAAGCATATGATTTCTAGTGAACACCTTAAACAACGTGCACGTGTATATCTTGAAAAATTCTACTATTCTGAACCAGCACTAAGTATTCTCACATCTTAATTATAAAACCGCTCCTTAGAGCGGTTTATTAGAAATATGTCGTCGGTATTTGAATCTGAATTTGATGCTCACTCAGCCATGAATTGAGACGTTCTATTTTACGTACGTCCTTTGATTCTCTATGCTCGCTTATAGGATAGATATAATGGCAATTCATCAATAAAAATATACTCTCAACAAGTAGTTTTAAATTTTGCTGAAAACAAGGAAGGTGATGTAACTGTTGAAAAGTTTTAGAACCAGTTCTTAAACTTTCAATAATGGCACTGATCACCTCCTTCGGAGCTTGAATTGGGCCAATTGATGTTTTTAAATTAATATTATCCAATCGCTGATTGTTAAGAATAAGATCTAATCTAATCTTATGTAAAATTCCTAAATGGTCTTCAAAACGGTAATTCACTGATTTTTTTTGAAACAAATCCATACGTTGCTTTGAATCCCGAGCAATATCTTTTAGATACTCTTTTGTATTCGAAATATTCACATCTGATATCAACTGTTGCAAGTCGATTGGAATGCTAAGCGAATCTAAGTTTTCAGTTGGAACTGCACTCCCAATATATGATAGATCAGCTTCGATCTTTAAAATCTCATGTACATCTACACTATAAAGGGGTTGCCAATAATCAGTTAAAAGTTCGTGAGCGAGATAATTGGTATCATTTTTTAATGTATTCACAATTCCTTGTATTTTGTCATATCCAATAAAAGCGCCTCTCCGATTTAATTCACTCACTAGTGCTGTAGACAATTCAATACTTTGAGCAGATTGCTGAGACGTATTTTTATCAACCAAGTTAAAGATTTTTTGAATAGGCTGTAAAGTAGCGGATCCAGGAAAGCACATATAGTGTAAATAGAATAGTCCTTGGTCCTTTAAAGATTTATCTAGAATCTGCCTAATAAAATATTGATTGTGTTCAGAAACCCAAGAATACACTCCATGACAGACAATGAAATCAAACACTTCATTATTATTTTTGTTAAATTTTTCAAAGTCTATATTTAAGAATCTTATATTGCTTAACTGTAAGAATTGAGCAAGCTCTGTAGCTCGTTGTATGTGTTTGTCATTAAAATCCACTCCGACAAACTCAGCGTACGGATTTGCAATTGCTGCCACAATCAAGTTAAGACCACAACCACAACCTAACTCTAAATATCGAAAATTTTGAGATATATCTGGCGCTATATAACCTTGAAATTGGCTGATTGTACTCAACCAAATTGGCTGCATCTCTGGATAAAAAAACATAGGATAGATAGTGTCAACCACATAGCCATCGACGCGCTTCATTATTTTCCTTCTAAACTCGACTATTCAAAGCTTGGAGTGAGATTCTCGCTCTCACTCCATGCACAAGACATTAAAACTTATAATTCAAGGCAAAGCTGTAACGTCGACCATCAAGCACCCAATCATTTCCATCTTTCAGTACATTTTTGTTTGCAACATTATATACACCAGTAGATAGCTGGAATTGGTCACTATACTTATACACAGCTCCAACATCTACAAATGTATAAGCTGGTGTTTTATCTCCATCGGTATCACCCACTGTTTTGCCACGATAATTCAATTGAGTCCATAAATACAATTGATCATTAAAGTCCCAATCCAAGCCTGCATTAAACATATGTTTAGGCAAATTATTCAATGGTTTACCTTCATACTGTCCAGATTTTTGCTCACTATCTGTGAATGTATAAGAGTGTCTATATTTTAAGTAATCTGTAATGTTGTAATCTGTGGTCAGTTCAAGCCCTCTAATTTCGGCCTTATCAATGTTATAGTTGAGTGTATAACCATTTGCGTTATATGGCAGATTAGGGTTGGACTGATAGAAAGCACTGCTATTAACGAAATCATTAATTTCAGATTGAGTGTAAGGCGGCTCACCGTCATTTTTTGGGGGAAGTCGACTACCATCTAAACGACCAGATCGAGTAATTTTATCGTTAAAGTCAGTTTGATAGACCATAAGACTTGCAGATAAACCCAATTCAGGATGAGTGAATGCAAAACCTGTTTCATACGTTAAACTGGTTTCTGGCTTTAAATTTGGGTTTGGCATAATTGCCCCGCCCATTGAGTTCAGCATGTAATCTGGAGAAGAATTACGTAAGCTCGGCGCTTTATAGCCTGAAATTACACCTCCTTTTAAAGTCACGTTGTCTGTAGCTTTATAAACTGCATATGCCTTTGGACTGAAATTATCACCAAAAAACTCATTTTCATCGAAACGACCACTTAAGGTTAGTGCTAACTTATCACTGACATTCCAAGTATCTTCTGCAAAAATAGACCATTGATATCGATCCATTTTAGTGACTTTACCAGCCATCGCTGCATTTTGGTTACTTGTACCATCCTCAAGATTTTCTTTTAAATATCGCCCGCCAATGGTCAGACTATGATCTTCGAAAAAGTAAGTTCCTTGGGTATTGGCTGTGATAGTCTCAAATAAAATCCCCCCTGGATTTTGAACTTTACCCACAGTACGCCCTGTAATTGCATTATTTTTATCTTTATCATATTGCAAGTAAGAAGTGAGTTTTAGATTGTCGTACTCACCATCATGAGTAAGGCTAAAATTATTTTTTTCTAATTCTGAGTAAGTCCCTGTATTCGGTACGACATCTGAACGATAGATTAGCTCACCATCATCATTACGATTATTCGTATTATATGCTGGATAATAATTTCCATTAGATAGAACGAAATCTTTACCATCAATATCAACTTTAGGACCCGTTACTGAAACATACTGGGTATAACTTTTACCTGGGTTGTGTGTACGCTCTTGTTGAGTTCTTACATATTCAGCAGTGAGTGTGTTTTTTTCATCTGGTGTAAAAACAAACTTTGTACCTAGATTTGTTTTTTGAAAATCTGGTTCACTCTCACCTGTTTCGGCTGTATTTTTTTGTAATGAACTTTCTTCAATCGTTTGAAGACCAGCTGTAACTTGAACCGAAAGAAGCTTATCAATTAATGGTGCATTTACATACAAGCTGGTATTGGTTGCGTCGTTGTTAACGTCATTCGATTTACCAGCTTTGATATATTCTGTTCGAATACTTGCAGTCAAACGATCTTGATGCTTTTTAGTAATGATGTTAATTACACCACCCATTGCATCAGAACCATATAGAGAGGATGACGGGCCTCGAATCACTTCAATACGTTCAATCGATTCTATTGGCGGTAAGAAGTTTACTGATGCTCCTTGAACCCCCCCATTTGTTGTTAAAAGACTACCATCATTCATTGGACGTCCATCTACTAAAAATAGGGTATAAGCTGATCCCATACCCCGAATGGAGATCGTCTGGTTCGTTCCACCGCCTTGTACAAATACACCTGGAACATTTTTCAATGCATCAGTTACATCACTATAAGATTTTTTTTCTAATTCTTCGGCAGTAATCACTGAAATCGTAGCAGCAGCATCCGCTATATTTTGCTCATAACCACTCGCTGAAGTTACGACAATTGTTTTTAACTTAGTTGTATCTTGTTTTGCATTAGTATCTTGACCAATTTGCTCTTGTGCAAAACTTGAAACCGACATGGTGGTTAAGACAGCAAACGCTAACTTAGATTTTAAAAATGTCTTTTGCATTGTGTAATTACCAAAGAATGTGTGGAGAGATCTTGTTCGAATTGTGTCGCATTGTAACAAATGATAATCACTTTGCAATAGATTATGATAACCATTCTCATTTATAGTTTTGTTTTTACATTTCAATTTTATTGATATTACTCATTTTGTTCAGTTTTCATAAAAAAAGCCCCCTTTTAATGGGAGCTTTTCAAATCAACTTTTGTAAATTTAAAGGCAACTTATTTCATATAAGCGCCTTCTGATTGGCTGTGGTCTGTCTGGTCCACAACACGTTGTAACTCTGGGATATGCTGTTTTAGCGTAACTTCAACACCTTGTTTAAGTGTCACATCAATTGCTGAACACCCTTGACAGCCACCACCAAATTTCAAGACCGCTGTTAAACCATGCTCAGCATCTTCAACCACTTCAACCAATGCACAGTTTCCACCATGCCCTGCTAAACCAGGGTTAATTTCTGACTGTAATACATAGGTTATACGTTCTTCAATCGATGCATCTGGACCTACACGTGGCACTTTCGAGTTAGGTGCACGGAAAGTCAACTGACCACCAAAGCGATCTTTGTTGTAATCAATCACTGCATCCAATAAGTATGGGATTGATGGTGTATCAATATATGCAGCAAATTTTGGATATTCTTGTTTATAGTCGGTTGGAACGACTTCATCTGGTGCACTATACGCCATGCAGCATTCAGCACGTGGTGTACCCGGATGTTCTACGAAAACACGTACCGCGATACCAGGAGTATTTTGCTTCTCTAAAAGTTCAAACAAATACTCTTGCGCAGTTGGTGTAATTAATAAATTTGGAATTTCTTCAGCAACTGCAGTGCTGGTGTTCTCAGTCGACATAACAATTTTTCCTCAAGCTGAAGACTCTATTTTAACTGAAGATCGGGGATAATATTTAAAATTCAACTAAATTTGTCAGAATTATTATATTAATAACAATTAAATTTAAAAAAATGGCATGATGAATAGAATTAAAGCAATTTATTCAATCTTATCCATATGCTTGATTTACCTTTTAATCATACTGTCACCATCGTTTTAATTACGGTTGCCATTTCACTGGTTGCATTTTCCAATCAAAATATTATGAATCGTTTGATTTTTTGGCCTCCAGCCATGCAGAAAGGTCAATACGATCGATTTATCACGCATGGTTTTATACATGCAGATGGAACACATCTACTGTTCAATATGATCACACTCTTTTTCTTTGGAAGTGTAATTGAGAGTTTTTATCGACAATACTTATATGAACTCGGATTTGTTCTGTTCTATTTAGGCGGTTTAATCGCGGCAATTATTCCAAGCTATTTAAAACATAAAAATGATCACCGCTGGGCAAGTCTAGGTGCCTCTGGAGCAGTATCAGCAGTCTTGTTTGCTTATATTTTATTTCAACCATGGAAACTGATATTTGTCTTCTTTATTCCAGTTCCAGCCATTATTTTTGCCGTGCTTTATGTTGCTTATAGTATTTGGTCAGGTAAACGTGGAAACAGTAACATCAACCACAGTGCACATTTATGGGGTGCAGCCTACGGTGTCGTGGTTACGATATTGATTGAACCTCAAATTATTCCACATTTCTTCAGCAAGTTGCTTCAACTACCGCTCTAATTCTTTGATCATTGCGGGGGCTTAAAACACTCCGCACAAATACCCTTAAATTCAAAGTTGATGCTGGTAAATAAATCAAAAACACAAATTCAACAATGATAATGATTATCATTTATATATTCATGTTAAGCTTTTATCAAACCTCGAGGTATTGATATGACTTACATTAAACTTCCATTGGCACTCATTCTTTCATTCAGCGCCTTTGTTTCATATGCTCAACCTGTTCAATTCACTTATCAAGATCAAACTATTCAACTTCAAAATACGCCACAGAAGCTGGCTGTTTACGAACTATCCGCGTTGGATACACTGAATGCTTTAGGTATTCAAGCATCAATCGTACCCGAAACTACTTTTGTTGGTGCTTTGAAAAAATTTAATGACAAACAATATGTAAAAGCTGGATCTTTATTTGAACCCAACCAAACCTTATTAAAAGAACAAAAGCCAGATCTCATCATTGTCGGCGGGCGTTCTGCTGCAAAATTAAATGAGGTCAAAAAAATTGCACCTGCAATCAACCTCTGGCCTGATACTCAAAACTTCAATCAAGACCTGAAAAATCGCACACTTTTTTTAGCAAAAATGTTTAATAAGGAACAACTCGCACAATCTAAATTAGATCATGTCTATGCCCTTCAAGCACAACTTAAACAACTCACTAAAGGCAAATCCGGCCTGATGCTTTTTGCCATGGGTAATAATTTTATACCGCATGCAAAGAATGAAAGATTTGGATTTACCTATGATATTTCTGGCTTAAAGTCAGTGGTGCCGCCTGCAGCACCTCAAGCATCAAGTGCTCGACCTGCTCCAAACTCACCAGAAGCTCTTGCTGCCGCGCAACGCAATTTAGAGTGTCTAGTACAAGCAATAAAACAAAATCCTGATTTCATCATTGTGTTAGACCGTGGTGGTGTAAACACGCAAAACTATGCTGCGAAACAACATATTCAATCACATCCATTACTCAAGAATAGTCAAGCAGTCAAAGAGAATCGTGTCATCTTTGTTGATGCCGATGCCTGGTATTTAACGGGCGCTGGCTTAGATAACACTGCATTTATGTTAGAAGAATTGATCAATGGTATAAAAAATACTAAATAATTGATTTTGTTTATAAAGGAAGTCTTCGGCTTCCTTTTTTTAGAAATATCTCGTAATAATTCAATCAATATCTGGTAATTAATGCCACCTAGATCATTAATTTTGTCAGGATAATGTAGGCATCCGCGAATTTATTCATTTTTTTTTGAGATTTTTTGCATGTCTAATCAACCTGATGGTTTACAATTTTCCTCTAACACGTCCTCTAAACCCAGCAGTTCAAAATCAGGCCAACGCATCGTCAGTGCGGCATTACAACAGATTCAGCCAGAATACGCTGATGCAGTTATCAATGAAAAGAATTGGCGAAAATCCTATCCGATTCATTTTAAACGGTTGGTAGAATGTGGACTCTCATCACCTGAAGCTGCGCTGCGCATCGCTCAAGATGGACTTCAACAAGCTTATGAAGAGTTTAGTTTTCAACGTGATCAACATACACATGCATTGAATGAAGTGATGAATCTTAAATCAAAAGATTTAAATACCTACACACTTCAAGGAAACTCTAATGCTGAGCCGCAATGGTTTGTACCTTATCAGGGTAAAAATTTAGAAGGTCAAGCCCTACTCGACCAAATTCAACTTTGGTTAGACCGAGGTATTATAGAAGCATCACATGCTCAGGCACTACAAGCGTGTGTGCAGCATCCAGAGTGGTTTGACCTTTCGGATCGAACAATGGTGCTGTTTGGTGCAGCTTCTGAAGCAGGACCTTTACCTTGGCTGGCGAAATGGAAAGCCAATATCGTGGCGCTTGATTTGAATCATGAACGAGTATGGACAAAGATTTTGAATACTGTTCTGCAAGGCAATGCGACCTTATACGCTCCAAGTGTCGAATCAATAGATTCATCTGCATCTATACGTGAAGCTGCAGAGCGTTTAGGCGTTAACTTATTAACAGATACCCCTGAGATTGCACATTGGCTCACCCAGTTTGATCAAGACTTAGATCTTGCCGCAATTGCGTATTTAGATGGCGAAAAGCACGTTCGTGTTTCTATGGCGATGGACGCCATTATGCAACATGTCAGCCAACAAAAATCCAATACCAGTTTAATGTATATGTGTACGCCCACTGACGTCTACGCTGTACCACAGGAAGTGATTCAAGGTGGATTAGATAAGTTTAAATCACGCTCTAAACTTGAAAATATTCTGTCCAAGAGTATTTCGACTGTCTCTCGTGATTATTTTTTCAAACAAAACGAAGAACGCTTATTCCAATGTCATGATAAACAGTATGGGATCTGCGACTGTCTTGTGGTTGAACAAGGTCCAAATTATGCGTTGGCGAAAAGGATTCAACAATGGCGCGCTACGTTAGCACGGTCACAAGGTCAACGTGTCAGCATTAATATTGCTCCATCGACCACTACACATTCGGTAACCAAAAACCCATTATTAAAAGCTGCTTTCAATGGTGCCAATTTGTTTGATGTTGAAGCATTTGAACCCGCGACGACCAATGCGATTATGGCTGCGTTGTGGATTCATGATTTGAGAAACCCACAGTCGGTTGCCAATCCTGACATCGCCCTCAATCATCCATTAGACTTAATCATGCATGGTGCTAATCATGGTGGATTATGGCGTGTAGCATATCTCGCACGCACCGCCCTACCATTTGCCGCATTATATGGTTTTGCTGAGGAAAAACTCCCCTTGAAAAAACTTTGGTCTAAATTCCAAAAATAAGTGTCATAAACAATTGATCATAAAAAAAGCGCTGATTGTTCAGCGCTTTTTTAGTCTTTAAGTATTGAATTCAATCAGGTGAACTGAAGGAACAACCAGAATAAACCACCTGACAAACAGATTGTTGCTGGCAGTGTGAAAATCCACGCTGATAAGATTGTGCGAACCATTTGGAAGTTTAAGCCCGACTTATTCGCAACCATCGTACCTGCTACAGCAGAGTTTAAAACGTGTGTTGTTGACACTGGCATACCAAAGCCATCAGCAGCAGCAATCGTTGACATTGCAACTAACTCTGCAGACATCCCCTGACCATAAGTCATGTGTTGTTTACCAATACGTTCACCAACGGTAACAACAATACGTTTCCAGCCTACCATCGTCCCTAGACCTAATGCCAATGCAGTCGCAACTTTCACCCATGTTGGAATGTATTGAAGGAATGAATCTAAGTTATCACGGTAGTTGTCCACTGTTTTTTCTTGCGCTTCAGTCATGGCAGGTAAAGCTTCTGCTTTATCTAAACGCTTGAATGCAGTCGTGCTGAGGTACATATCATTACGGAATTCAGCCACTTGATCTTCAGGAACATCTTTAATGGATGTGTAGCTTCCTACTTTTTCACCTAAATGATCCGTCAAGCTTGCCAAAGCTGGCACAACTTCAGGTGTGATTTCTTTGGTTTGGATATATGACGTGATAATTTGACGTGCTTTTTCATCTGGAATATCTTGGTGATTTGGATAAATCAAATCAGCAGTTTGAGCAGATAACTGACCAAATGTTTGGATATGTTGTTGATCTAGACTCTTGTTTAAAGAGTAAGCCAATGGCACGATCCCGATCAGAATCAACATAATCAGACCCATACCTTTTTGACCATCATTTGAGCCGTGTGCAAAACTTACACCGGTACACGTGAAAATCAAAATGGCACGAATAAGTGGCGGCGGCGGTTTATTCCCTTCTGGTGGTTGGAATAATTCCACTTGTTTCTTAAAGATTTTTTTAACCAATAAGAACAATACAGCCGCAAATGCAAAACCGATTAATGGTGAGAATAAAAGTGCTTTACCCACTTTCATCACCTGTTCCATGTCTACACCTGACGCACCATTACCTGCGTTTAAGATGTAGTTCATGATGCCCACACCTAAAATCGAACCGATCAGTGTATGAGAGCTAGAAGCAGGGATACCGAGGAACCAAGTTCCTAAGTTCCATACGATTGCGGCAATCAACATGGCAAAGACCATGGCAAAACCAGCACCTGAACCGACGTTCATAATCAATTCAACAGGCAATAGCGCGATAATACCGTAGGCAACTGCACCACTTGCGACCATTACGCCAAGGAAGTTACAGAAGCCTGCCCACATTACAGCGACAGGTGCAGATAAAGCGTTGGTATAAATAACTGTTGCCACAGCATTGGCCGTGTCATGGAAACCGTTAACGAACTCGAAACCCAATGCGATAAACAATGCCGTGGCCAACATGATCACAGCATAAAGATTTAAAGCAGGCACATGAGATAAATCAGCAGCCAACTGAAAACCAATGTAAATCAAGGTTGAAACAATCAGTGTAAGGAACACTGGCATAAAGAATTTCGGCGTTGGCACGTGAACATTCGTCGACTGCATAGGCGTTGACGATTGTGCTGAATCTGAAACTGGAGTTTGATTAGAATTCATGCAAGCAGAGAAAGAGGATAAATATCCCCTCTATTGTTCAATTTAATTATTACAATTATATGACAAAGAGCTGTCATATAAGTCATCCAAACGACACTTATTTAAGAAAATTAAACTTTAAAAACAAACAATATTCAAAATTTAACAATAATAATCAGATAGTTAATACAAAAGCCTCATCTTTAATCTTTATTTCAATCGGTAATTAAATAGATGAAATAAAGATGACATCACTGTCACATTTGTTACAACGGCAGTTATTATTACATTAGATTATGACAACATGATGAAATATAGACAGTTTCAGTTTTGATAGATTGATCATCGTAGTTGATGGATGAAATTCATCCTTAATTTTTTGGGAATAGGTTCATAAATTTTTATTTATCAGAAAAGTGGACGTAACTCTGCTAAAATATTGCACCATTATTTGTGCAGATTTTTGTGAGAGTCATTTGATGTCTACCCTCGCCACCTTAAAAGCGCTTCTTGCCAAACGTATCCTGATTATTGATGGTGCAATGGGTACCATGATCCAACGCCACAAATTGGAAGAAGCTGATTACCGTGGTGAACGTTTTGAGGATTGGGCCTACGACCTTAAGGGTAATAACGACTTATTGGTTCTAACTCAGCCACAGATTATTCAAGGCATTCATGAAGCTTATCTTGAAGCTGGTGCAGATATTATTGAAACCAACTCGTTCAATGGAACGCGTGTTTCAATGTCTGACTACCATATGGAAGATTTGGTTCCTGAGATTAACCGTGAAGCAGCTCGAATTGCCAAAGAAGCATGTAAAAAATACTCAACACCTGAAAAGCCACGTTTTGTCGCGGGCGTATTAGGACCAACGTCACGTACCACTTCAATTTCACCAAATGTAAATGATCCGGCATTCCGTAACATCACCTTTGATGAGTTAAAAGTTAACTACATTGAAGCGACTAAAGCATTGATTGAAGGTGGTGCAGACATCATCTTGATTGAAACGGTCTTCGATACCCTAAATGCCAAAGCTGCGATCTTTGCAGTGAAAGAAGTGTTTAAAGAAATTGGTTACGAACTGCCAATTATGATTTCGGGCACCATTACCGATGCATCTGGCCGTACACTCACAGGTCAAACCGCAGAAGCATTCTGGAACTCAATGCGCCATGCAGAGCCTTTATCGATTGGCTTTAACTGTGCACTGGGTGCAGATGCGATGCGTCCACACGTCAAAACCGTGTCTGACGTTGCGGATACTTTTGTATCAGCGCATCCAAACGCTGGCTTACCAAATGCCTTCGGTGGTTATGATGAAACTCCTGAAGAAACTGCAGCATTTATTAAAGAATTTGCTGAAAGTGGCTTAATTAACATTACGGGTGGTTGTTGTGGTACGACGCCAGATCATATTCGTGCGATTGCGCAAGCAGTTGAAGGTATTGCACCGCGTCAAATTCCTGAAATTGAGCCTGCATGTCGTTTAAGTGGTTTAGAACCATTTAACATTACTAAAGATTCTTTATTTGTGAACGTCGGTGAACGTACCAACGTGACAGGTTCTAAAAAATTCCTTCGTTTAATTAAAGAAGGTAACTTCACCGAAGCTTTAGATGTTGCTCGCCAACAAGTTGAAGCCGGTGCGCAAATCATCGACATCAACATGGATGAAGGGATGCTGGATTCGCAAGAAGCGATGGTACATTTCCTGAATCTGATCGCGTCTGAGCCTGATATTTCACGTGTGCCAATCATGCTTGACTCTTCTAAATGGGAGATCATTGAAGCAGGTTTGAAATGCGTCCAAGGTAAAGCAGTTGTTAACTCGATTTCCTTAAAAGAAGGTTATGACGAGTTTGTAGAACGTGCTCGCCTATGCCGTCAATACGGTGCGGCAGTGATTGTCATGGCGTTTGATGAAAACGGTCAGGCGGATACTGCTGAACGTAAAAAAGAAATCTGTAAGCGCTCTTATGATGTCTTAGTCAACGAAGTGGGTTTCCCATCTGAAGATATTATTTTTGACCCGAACGTGTTTGCGGTCGCAACAGGTATTGAAGAACACAACAACTACGGTGTGGACTTCATTGAAGCCACCGGTTGGATTAAACAAAACCTGCCAAATGCGATGGTGTCAGGCGGGATCTCAAACGTATCGTTCTCATTCCGTGGGAATGAGCCTGTTCGTGAAGCGATTCATGCGGTGTTCTTATATCACGGCATTCAACAAGGCTTAACCATGGGTATCGTCAACGCAGGTCAGCTTGCGATTTATGATGATATCGATGCTGAGCTGAAAGAAGCTGTTGAAGATGTGGTGCTGAACCGTAACCAAGGCGCAAGCGGTCAAGAAGCGACTGAAAAATTACTCGCTGTTGCGGAAAAATATCGTGGTCAAGCGGGTGCGCAAAAAGCCGAAGAAAACCTTGAATGGCGTAATGAACCTGTAGAAAAACGTCTTGAATACGCGTTAGTTAAAGGTATTACGACTTATATTGATGAAGATACCGAAGAAGCACGTTTAAAATCAGCGCGTCCACTTGATGTGATCGAAGGTCCACTCATGGCAGGTATGAACGTGGTGGGTGACCTGTTCGGTGCCGGCAAAATGTTCTTACCACAAGTGGTGAAATCTGCACGTGTGATGAAACAAGCCGTGGCTTGGTTGAATCCGTTCATTGAAGCAGAAAAAACCCAAGGCGAAGCCAAAGGTAAAATCTTGCTTGCTACTGTTAAAGGCGACGTACACGACATCGGTAAAAACATCGTGGGTGTGGTACTTGGCTGTAACGGTTATGACATCGTTGACCTTGGCGTGATGGTACCTTGTGAGAAGATTCTACAAACTGCGATTGATGAGAAAGTTGATATCATCGGTTTATCAGGTTTGATCACACCATCTTTGGATGAAATGGTCTTTGTTGCGAAAGAAATGCAACGTAAAGGTTTTAACATTCCATTGATGATTGGTGGTGCAACAACATCGAAAGCGCATACTGCCGTGAAAATTGCGCCGCAATATCACAATGATGGCGTGTACTACACTGCTGATGCCTCTCGTGCAGTCGGTGTTGCAACGCAACTTTTATCTGCTGATATGAAGCCCCAATTGGCAGCTGACTATGCAGCGGATTATGAAAAAATCCGTACACGTCTAGCGAATAAGCAACCAAAAGCTGCAAAACTTTCTTATGCTGAATCGATTGAAAATGGTTTCAAAATTGACTTTGAAAAGCATGCACCTGTAAAACCAAACTTTATTGGTTCTGAAACATTCACCAACTATCCTTTAGAAACTTTGGTGGAATACTTCGACTGGACACCATTCTTTATTTCTTGGAGTTTGGCGGGTAAATACCCGAAAATCCTTGAAGATGAAGTGGTGGGTGAAGCCGCACGTGATTTGTTTGAACAAGCACAAGCGATGCTCAAAGACATCATCGAAAATAAACGTTTCGATGCGCGCGCTACTTTTAGTCTTTACCCTGCCAATCGTGTTGCAGCGGATACTGTTGCGGTAACGGATGAAAATGGCAATGTGACGCATACCTTTGAGCATATTCGTCAGCAGTCTGACAAAGTGACAGGCAAAGCGAATTTCTCACTAGCTGACTTTGTTGCACCGAAAGACGTGGCGCAAGATTATTTGGGTGGTTTCACTGTATCGATCTTTGGTGCGGAAGAACTTTCGCAAGAATACAAAGCGAAAGGTGATGACTATAACGCAATTATGGTTCAAGCCTTGGGCGACCGTTTTGCAGAAGCTTTTGCTGAGCATTTACATGAGCGTATTCGTAAAGAGTTCTGGGGCTACCAAGCTGATGAACAGCTTTCAAATGAAGAGTTGATCAAAGAGAAGTATGTGGGTATTCGTCCTGCACCGGGCTACCCTGCTTGTCCTGAACATTCTGAAAAAGCGCCGTTGTTTGATTGGTTAGGTACGACCGATAAGATCGGAACTTACTTAACCAGTAGCTTTGCAATGTGGCCGCCTTCATCAGTCAGCGGTTTCTACTATGCAAACCCTGAAACTGAATACTTTAACGTGGGTAAAATCTCTGGTGATCAGTTGGAAGATTATGCGAAGCGTAAAGGTTGGACGTTAGATGAGGCGAAACGTTGGTTAGCGCCGAATTTGGATGATTCGATTGTTTAATTGATGCGAGAATCCTCTTTACGAAGCAATGCTTCTCACCTCCTTTAATAAAGGAGGGAACTAAAAATCCCCTCACTCGAGGGGATTTTTTATATTTGAGCTGGAATTTTGAGATATTTATGTTTTATTCGATCTATATGGAGTCTTGGCGTACCCATACAGCTATCGAGACTACCAACTTCTATTTTCTTTAGATTAAAAAACTTAAATGTATATCGTAGCTTAGAATGATAATGAATAATTTTATAGCGCCTAAAAACCTCACCATCGATATCTAAATCAACTAGTGTGTAAAAATTACTATTTTTTTCAAGTTTTGGATGAATAAACTTATAATTATCCAAAGAAAAATCGATATTTTCATCATAAGAATTTGCTACTAAGGGAGTATTAATAAAATCAATTCTAGTACCTTTTTGTGATCCCGTATTACATCTTGGGCATGATAAAGCTAAATTTCTGGGTTCAAACGTATATTTTTTATATATATCTTTTGGTAAAACATGTTCGATATGTATAATAATATCCTCATCATCAGAGAACTTTCTCAAGCAATAAGAACATCTCAAATCAAATTCAATCTTTAAACTATTTTTAATTAACCCTTTTTGCTTTTTAAATGACTTGCAATCCCAAGGCGTATCATTACATCCACATTGATATTTCCTCGGCGTTCCTTTTTTAGTTAACTTAGGATATATACACTGATAATTTGAGAAATCTATAGAGTTCACTTTTCAACCTCTTACAAATTCATCAAAGATTTTATTTAGTGTATTTTTTTGAATTTCAAGATCACATGCCTCCTTAAGTTCATTAAATTTATTTTCAATTTCATTCTGGCTAATTTTTCCTAAATCGTATTTATCTAGTAGTTCTATACAATATCTAGATAAGAAAGAATTATCTGGTGTCAAAATTCCAAAAACTTCCCAATTCAAAGATTCAATACTATAATCGTTATCCTCCTCAATTAATTGAAGTTTTTCATTATTTACTTTGAAAATACAATATTTAATTTTCTTAAGAAAATCTTGATAAATTTCCTTATTGGATGATTGAACTTTAGATATTATTAAAGATGAGTGCGTAGCAATAAATAATTTAATGTCATTCTTATAAAAATAATCATAAATTTTTAAAACATATTCACGTTGCCATTTCGGATGCAAACTTATTTCTGGTTCATCGATTAAAATTATATTTTGTTTATGATAAACCAAGTTATTTAGCAAAAATAACATATTAGATAGAAAATGTGCCTCCCCGGAACTAGTTCCTTTCAAAGAAAACTCATCATTATTCTTTAACAAAAGAATATCAATATTAACTATCTTATTTATAGACTTAAATTTCAAAATCTTGTCTAAAAAGTAATTATACTTTGTTTTATTTCTTACATCAAAATCATTTAATGACAAACAAAATCTGCCTTCTCCTTGATCATCCATCTGATCAAGAAAAATATTACAAATATCATCAATTTCATAAATATCAACTGTATTATTTTCAGATGAATTTATGACTAGAAGCTTATCCACCAAATGATTAAATAAATTTTTTTTACCAATACCTCTAGGAAACTTAAATAAAATTTTAACCTCTCTTTTAAAACCAAGATAATGAATGATGTCAAATGCTCCTACTGACTTATCATCGTTCATCAATGATTCAAGAAAAGTCTTTTTAAGCATATATCTTCCACGATTAGCACTTATTTTTTTACAATATTTAGAATCAATTTTATCAAATACGGTATTTGAAATTGCTAAGACATTGTATTTATAGTTTTTATACTTTTTAGCAATTTTATTCAAATATCTACTTTTCCCGCTACCATTTACACCTACAAGAAAGTTGATATCTTCATATTCGTTTATAATCATAAATTGGCAGAAACCTTAGAATATTAATTAAATTATAAGCTTACTTAAAAATCTAGTAAATTAGTTTAAGTTTTTTTCAAATAGAGATCCCAACTAATCACCCTTTAATAAGGGAGGATCAACACTAATCTACAATGGCAATCAAATTCGCGGAAAGTCCCTCTTTTCCAAAAGGGATTTAGTGAAATTCTTTTGAAAACTCTTTCAAACAATATTGATAAACCACTTCTACCACATCATCAATTCGCCCCATCACTTGCCTATTATCAAACCTTAAAACTTTCAACTCCAACTGAGCGAGAGCTTCATCCCGAATCCGATCTGCTTCTAAGCCTTCACCTGTAAAGTGCTGACTAACATCACACTCAATCAACAAATTTGCAGCAGGCAGTAAAAATCCACAATGTAGCTCATTCCCTTCCCCCCTTGCGAAGCAGTGCTTCTCATCCCATAAGGAGAGGGTTAGGGAGAGGTAAAAAACTACCCCTTTTCTAACCCATCATACCCAAATCATCCGTTTTAACATTTTTAGATCAGCAAATATTTCAACTTTAGTGAATAATTAATACTTATTAATGAAATTACCAAAAGTTTGATATTTCCATGAAAAAACTCATCAACCACCCTGAAAACTTGGTTGTCGACATGTGCAAAGGCTTTGTCTTGGCACACCCAGAACTTGCATTCACTGAATCACACAAAATCATTTCAAGAAAAGAAAAACATAACAATGTTGCCCTGATCAGTGGTGGTGGTAGCGGTCACGAACCTGCACATGCGGGCTTTGTCGGTCAAGGCATGTTAGACGCAGCCGTATGTGGCGATGTCTTTGCATCACCTTCGCAAATTCAGGTCTATAAAGCACTACAACACGTCGCAACTGACAAAGGCGTGCTGATGATCATCAAAAACTATTCTGGTGATATGATGAATTTCCAGAACGGTGCAGCCTTAGCCATGGAAGATGGCATCAAGGTTGACTACGTCAAAGTGGCAGATGATATTGCAGTCAAAGATAGTTTATATACCGTCGGACGTCGTGGTGTCGCAGGCACAATCTTTGTTCATAAGATTGCAGGGGCTGCCGCATCAAAAGGCTTAGAGCTGAGTGAAGTTAAAGCGGTGGCACAGAAAGCCGCAGCCAATGTCATCAGTTTAGGTTTTGCCTATAGCTCATGTACTGTTCCCGCCAAAGGTACACCTACTTTTACCCTTGCCGATGATGAAATGGAATACGGCGTCGGTATTCATGGTGAACCAGGCATCCGTCGTGAAAAAATCTTGCCAGCAAAAGAACTGGCACAACGTATGGTCGATGACCTGTTTTTAGATCGTCCAGACATGAAAGAAGTTGCAGTATTGATCAATGGCTTTGGTTCTACCCCAATGCAAGAACTGTATCTGTTTAACCATGATGTATGCGCACACCTTGCACATAAGGGCATCAAAATTTACCGTAACTTTGTCGGCAACTACATGACCAGTATCGACATGAATGGCGCATCCATTTCATTACTTGAATTGGATGATGAACTCAAAACATACTTAGATGCAGAAGCTAACACCCCTGCCTTTAAACTTGATGGTTCACCTGCTTTAGCCATTGAGTTTGCGATAAAAGATACGGCTACCCAACTTCAAGGCAATGGCGAAGTTGAAACTGCAGCAGAACATGCTGAAATTCAAAATGAGCAATTCACCATTAAAAACATGCGCTATGTGGTCGATGTCATGGCAGCATGTATCATCAAAAATGAAGTGCCATTCTGTGAACTTGATGCGCATGCCGGTGATGGTGACTTTGGTATGAGCGTAGCCAAAGGCTTTAAACAACTCAAGAAAGAATGGCAAAGCTTGATCCAAGTACAGCAGATGGATGAATTCTTGCTCAATAGCTCCATGATCATTATGGAACATTGTGGCGGTGCATCAGGTCCAATCTGGGGTTCAGCATTCCGTGCCGCAAGTAAAGCCATTCAAGGTAAAACCACGTTAAGCGTGGCGGATTTTGCCGATATGCTGCAAGCCGCAGTAAAAGGTATTCAAACCACAGGCGAACGTTCATTTGGACGTGGCGCTGTTGTCGGTGATAAAACGTTGATCGATGCTTTAGTGCCATGCGCAGATTCATGGTCAAACAACACCGACAAAAGCTTTAAGGAAAACTTTATCTTAGGTGCTCAAGCTGCTGTTCAAGGCGCACAATCGACCAAAGAGATTGTTGCACGTATGGGTCGTGCAGGTACTGTCGGGGATCGTAGCTTAGGCTATCCTGATGCAGGTGCATATGGTTTAGGCGTGATTTTTACCGATATTGCTGATCATCTAAAATAACATCTAAACATGACATAAATGATTGATTAGTTATGTAAAAAAGCCCTGATGATTCAGGGCTTTTTTTGCTTTTTATTTTTTAAAACTTGATAATAATGCGCTGGTAATCGCCTGATTATGTGATGCCACACGAGACTTCTTCGCTTTCGCTGACTGGTCAGCTACACGTTGAATTTTGACTGCTTTTAATTTACCTTGATTTTCAACAACCTGAAATTTGACTCGGTCATTGCGTTTTGGCTCACCTTCATCTGCAGGAAAGTCAGAAATGTGGAAAAAAATATCCTCACCTGCACCACCAATAAAACCAAAACCTTTATCGGCATGATAAATTTTAATTTTTCCTTGCTGGACTTCAGACTTCATAACATTCCCAAAAAACGGTATACAATTTTCAATATTATACACGCATCTTAAAGTGCATCATCTTTGCTGATCACTTTAAATAATCATGCAAGTGCTGTTGGACAATGACGCGTTTGTGTCCTTTACTTTGTTGTTCCGATAACAATGATTCCGCATCTAAAACCACCACTTTGTGACCATCATCCTGTAGACGTTTCACACCTTCAAATAACATTCGAGCACCGACATCATGGATTAAAGTCAGATGTGTAAGATCAAGCACTACTTTATTTTTACCTACAGGCTCATTCTGTAACTCACGCAAGAACATTTCAGTCTCTGTAAATTGCAAGACACCACGTAGCTCATACACCACCATGCCATCATCATACTCACGGCGACTTTGGATAATGGTTTGTGCTGAAGGGGTTCCCTCCATTAAATGTAATCCCATATCACTTGATAGACGTTCAAAGATTTCCACACCTCGAACACTATTGCCGTGGCTGTCTAATTTAGGCGAAAAAACCGCAATTCCAACCTGACCTGGCAAGACACCAATGATCCCCCCTGCCACACCACTTTTGGCAGGAATACCAACGGTGGTCAACCAATCACCAGCTGCATCGTACATACCACACGTCATCATGACACTAAGTACCTGACGACATACCTGACGATCTAAAATACATTTTCCCGTAACAGGGTCTTTTCCACCATTCGCTAATACACTGCCCATTCGTGCTAAATCTTTCACCGTGACTTTAATCGCACACTGTTGAATATAACCATGAACAATATGTTCTGGGTCTTCTTCTAGCACGCCGACGGTACGCAACATATATCCAATCGAAAGATTACGAAATGCTGTTTTGAGCTCAGATTGATAGACTTGCTCATCAAAGGTTAACTCACGCCCACACAGTTCACTCAGGAAACGCCGTAAATGTTCTGCACGAGAAACAGTCTTTTTATGAGGCAATAAGGAATGTGTCGTAATCGCACCCGAGTTAATCATTGGGTTCTTGGGAATCGATCGTTCTTTTTCTAATGAGATTTGATTAAATGCTTCCCCCGAAGGTTCAACACCAACTTTTTCTGATACCTGAGCCAAACCATGTTCTTGAATCGCTAACGCATAAGCAAATGGTTTAGACATTGATTGAATCGTGAACTCAACTTCATCATCCCCTGAAGAATAAATCGTACCATCAATGGTTGAAAGTGCTAAAGCGATACGATTTGGATTGGCAGCTGCCAGTTCTGGAATATAGTCAGCTAATGCTCCTTCGGTATTCGCCTGACATTGGTCCAATACATGGGCAAGATAATCAGGTACAGGTGTCTTCATTTTTATTCTCTTGGTGATCAATGGAGACCCAAAATAAGATCTCAAATTTCAAATTCAGCTGTCGATATCGTGTCACATTTGACTTGATTACGACCATTTTGCTTTGCAAGATATAGTGCTCTATCCGCTGCACTATAAATCCTTTGCTTTACTTCGTCTGTGTGTAGATGTGGTAAATTTTGTGACATCGCCACGCCAAAGCTTGCCGTCATTTGAATAAAAGTCTCTGAGCTAATCTCAATTTTTTCACTTTCGATCGTTTGACGGCAACGTTCTGCGATGATTAATGCTTCGTCGATATCACCATCTTTAAGTACTAGAACAAACTCTTCACCACCGAGTCGTCCCACTATATCCTCTTCTCGTGTTTGCTGTTTTAAAATGAGAGCAATACGTTTAAGTACAAGATCACCAACATCATGACCATAATTGTCATTAATCTGCTTGAAGAAATCGAGATCTAAGATGATGAAAGCAAAGCTGCGATTTTGTTGAATTAACTTACTAGTAAACTGATTGATGTAACGACGGTTATAAAGGTTGGTTAACGCATCTTTCTGACTTAGTATTTCAATCTTACGCTCACGTCGTCTCCACTGCGACAAGATCAACTCAAAAAAAACTGCTGAGCACAACAGTATGGGTAAATATAGTACCGCCATACTTTTCAGCCAAAAAGGATTGGCATACAAATTAGATTGATTCAGTGCATCACTAAATAATGGTGCATAAGTCAGTTGACCATTGGCCGTCAGTACTGCCAACCACAAGATAATACAAGCAATAATAAAAGAGACGCTATAGATGATGCGCTGTTCATATAACACAAAACCAATTAATACAATATTGACCGTTCCCGCCATCACCGCAGGACTATAAATCCCAACAGTGTATCCTGAAAAAATGACAATCAATCCATAAAATAAGGGGATTAAATAGCCCAAGATTCGGCGAGCAGTAGCATTTTTACGAAGCATTAAAGCGATTATCAGAAAACACATGGTCAAAATCACTTGTAAACATGTGGTCAATGTCCGATGAGGATAATATTCTGGATCTAACCAAATTTGATATTCTGAATGGAAAGTTAGGTAGTACCACAACCAATGACCGATGAGCATCAACAGCCCAAATATAAGTAACAGAATCCCTTTATTAAAGTTGGACCAGTTAATAATAGAACGATCAGATTCTAACAAGACATATTTGATAGCTTGCAATAAACTGCGCTGTTGTTGTACTTCATTCTCTCGAGTCATCATCTAATTGTATTATCGAATATTCATATTTATTTTTATTAAAATTTGGATGTATTCAGCGATCATGTCAATGCGCTTTAAGCATTAAAAAGACTGCTTTATCGTTCAGATCAATTTATGGTATGAATTTGATGATCACTGACCAAAACAAAAGCATTGCTATAAAAAAACCTAAACGTATGTTTCTCTATAGTTAGTAGTACCAAAACCGAAATTTAATCATTGAATTAAGCTGACTGATATAACTGTACCTGATTTCGTCCGCTTTCTTTGGCAATATATAAAGCGTGATCTGCACAATGCGTAATGACATCTTGATCAGATAACTCATGGGATAGTGCAATACCAAAGCTTGCCGTCACATTTAACGAGGTTCCATCATCCAGCACAATTGGCTGCTGTGCAATCGCGTTACGGCAACGTTCTGCGATATCAACCGCTTGATCACGACTGAGATTGTCCAGAATTAATATAAATTCTTCACCGCCATAACGTCCAACCGTATCACCAATACGAACATGATATTCCAAACGCGTCGCCACCTGTTTCAGGACTTCATCTCCTGCTGCATGACCATATTGATCATTAATTTGTTTAAAATGATCCAAATCCAATAAGATCACAGCATAATCAGCACGATCCTGCTGAAAATGTGATAACACTTCATTGATTTGACGACGGTTATAAACGTTCGTTAGTGCATCAAATTTACTGCTGGTTTCGAATTGTTTTTCACGACTGCGCCATTGGGTGAGTAAAATCTCAAAGAATAAAACACTCATAAGTAAAATGGGCACGTAGAGCTGTACCATGCTCATGACCCAAAAATCATTTTGGTAAACGATACTTTTATTCAACTCATCACTAAACATAGGTGCATAACGAATTCGATCGATATGCGTCAAGTAACACGTTAATAACGTGTATATCGTAATTGGAATTGCAATCCCATAAATAATTTTACGGCTATAAAATACCAACCCGACCAATACAATACTAATGAACCCTGCCATTGTTGCAGGACTATAAATTCCAATCGAATACCCTGAATAAATCATGGTCATTCCAAAGAAACTAGGGGCAAAGTAAGCAATGAAGGTTTGAAACTTAGCGATATGCTGAAACTTGAAACAACTCCAAAACAGGACGAGATAAATCACGGAGGTCACCAACAATTGGGTAACACGTAATTCAAAATAGTCAGGATTTAACCACTGTGCTTTTTCAGGGGTATAAAAAGCCACAATTAACCAGCGAGCGACCTCAAGTTGGCTTAGAATTCCAAAAAAGAGGATAAGCCGTCCCTTTTTAAAATCACTCCAATTGATCAGCATATTTTGAGGATCAAGGATGTACGTATTGGCCATACGATACAATCGCTTAATCATATGTTGAATCTTCCTGATTAACTTCATTCTGTCCTTTTATCTTTTATATTGTCTTTTTAAGCAGCGTGAACTCGCTCTAGAAACAAGATCCCATCAAGATGGTCAATTTCGTGTTGAATAATTCGTGCAGAGAATCCTGAAAAAGTCTCAGTAATTTCCTGTCCTTGCATATTACGATAACGGACACGGATTGATGAAGCTCGAGCTACTTCCGCACGTCGATTCTCTACACTTAAACATCCCTCTTCTCCTAAAACAACATGATCAGAACGCTCCAATATTTCAGGATTAATCATGTAAATAGGCTCCATCTCAGGCGCATCGGGATACCGTATATTTGGTTTTGAAGCGACGATAATAATCCTTTTAGAGACATAAACTTGTGGTGCAGCAATACCGACACCATTGCGCTGTTGCATCGTAAAATTCATTGCTTCAACCAGATGCGTTAACCAGCTACTACTAAACTCAAGTTCACTTACCGGCGATGCAACCAATTCAAGGATCACTTCACCTTTTTGAGCAACGGGTAGTATCGTCATAATACGTTCATCTCAATTATGATAAGAATTTGATCTTCATAATTTTTTAAATTTTAAATCAAATATTTGATTAATAGTCAACCAATCTTAAAGCATTTCAAGATGAAGTAAAACTGATTTAAATGACGAATTTGTGACCTGATAATTTTACGGCTCAATTTTCACTTTTTTGTATGACATCAGCATCCTGAAGTTCGTAGTAGTGTCTAACCTGATTACGACCACGTTTTTTTGCTAGATATAATGCTTGATCTGCATGACGAATCACCGCTTCTTTATTTAAATTAAATTCAGAAATGGCTATACCAAAGCTTGCTGTCACTCTGATCGTCGTACGTTCATCGATATAAAAGAGCTCATTTTCAATTTCTTTGCGACACCGCTCTGCGACCTCCATCGCAGCTCTGAGGTTTTTATTCTGCAACAGCATCACAAACTCTTCACCACCAAATCGCCCGACAATATCTGTATCACGTATATTTTGACGTAGTACATTGGCAACACGCTTTAAGACGTTGTCTCCGATATCATGACCATAGTTATCATTAATACTCTTAAAATGATCAAGATCTAACAGAATGAGAGCAAATTTTCGTTCTTGTAATTGAATTTCATTGAGTTCTAAACCTATTTTTCGACGGTTATAAATCCCCGTAAGCGGGTCCATTTGACTCATTAAATTAATTTGTTTTTCTCGATTTCTCCATTGTGTCAACAAAATCTCAAACAATACAAAAGTCGCAAAAAAAATAGGCACGTAAAAATAAAGTTGTGAATAAACCCAGAATTCATTAAATACCATGACTGAATAATTGAGCTGATCACTAAAGACCGGTGCGTAGGTCATATAACCCAATGCACTACTGACAATTGCAATGAGCATATATACAGTGACTGGTAAAAAAAGCAGATATACAATCTTGCGTTCAAATAAAACCAGACCAACTGTTAAAATACTGATAAATCCCGCAACGGTAGCAGGACTACTGATACCAACCGAATAGCCACCATAAATAAAGCTTACGGAAAATACCAAAATAATAAAGTAAGGTAAATATTGTCTCACCCATTCTTTATGACGCCATATGACACAAGGAATAATCAGTAAGAACTGTAATACACAGCACAGCAACATCCGTGATAGGTGAAAATAATAATAATCAGGATTGAGCCAATGATGTAATGCAGGATGATGAAATGAAAATAAATACCATGCAATCCAGGTGATATGTGCAAGTCCGCCCAATACCATGACCAGAATACATTTATTTAAGGTACTCCAATTCATCAACACACTTTGATTCATAAATGAATGAAGTGTATAGGGGCGAAAAATTCGATTGAATAGTCTTAACATAATGAACTAACTCAATTGAAACAGCTCATCAAAATAAACTATATTTTCATTTAACTCTGTAATCATTAAATCTATTTCACCCCTACAAAATATAGTGAATAAAATCACATATTTTTTATTATAATTGCACTTATTATCACAATCTAACCTTAAGATTAGGATTTATCAAGGTTTTTTTTACCATTTATTCTATTTTTTTTTAAAGCTTTTTTTGCTTAAATCCAGCTAGCGATACGCTCAAGCATTTTAATTTGACTCAGCTAAAAATTGCTAAGTACACTCCTAACTCTTAGAGATCGAGTTCTCGATAAATAACTTTAATTTCTTGTGCAATGTGAATACTGACTCGATGATGCAAATATTGAATCAAAATATCAAACTGCTCTGCACCATCGTCTAATCCAGTACAAAAATATTCAGTATGAGGAGGAAGCGTTTTTAACCACTGACATTGATAAAAATCGGCAACGGATTCAAAACTAAGATAGCGGTGCGGATGCTGTTGTAATGCTTTTACAAATTGCAGAAATCTAGCTTCCCAAAAGTGGATAATCATACATTCAAGGTCTATTGGTTAAATTCAATTTCATTGTTATGTCAATCTGCTTTAATTTGCAGATCGAATCATTCAAATCAATGTCCATGGATGCAAATGCTTTAGATTGAGTAGACGGTTTGCTGTTGAAGTTGATATTTTTTCTTCCACTGAAGATAACCTAAGAATGCTAAAACAGTAAATGCGGTATAAAGCCCAGCCGTCAAATATAGATCTTTATACATAAACATCATGATATAGATGATATCCACCGCGATCCAAGCAGGCCAAATTTCCAAATATCGTTTTGACGTCCAATATGTAATGAGCAGACTTAAACTTGCCAATTGAGCATCTAAATAAGGAATGGAAGCATCCGTAAAATAATCCAGACCTAAACCAAAAATAAATCCTGCCAACATTGTAAAAAACACATGTTTGATAATTCTCAACCCTTGAATACGATTGATGGCAAGTTGCTCTTGTTGTTTAAACTGAGCTTTCCATATCCACCACCCATACACACCTAAACCGATAAACACGCATTGCAATATCGTTTCACCATAGAGTTGATAATCATAAAATAACTTTGCATATAAGCCATAAGCCACGAGATTCACAGGCCAACACCAAATATTACGGCGAATAGTGAGGGTTACACCCAATACACTAATCAATACTGAAATAATTTCTAAAAGGCTCATACACTACTTAAAATGATCGTGGTTTATTTGATACGCCTATCCTAACGCATATTGAATGGCACCATACATGATTCTTAACGAACACGACTTAGCGCTGTTCAATTTGAACTGCACAGTTTTGACCTAACCATTAAACTCCTCTAAAAATAGAATATCCTCAATGGAAAATAATAATGATGAATACAACTCAAACGACTAGAATAACCATTGAAATTCGCAATCATCTGATGTTGATTGGTTTAAACCGTGCTGCGAAGCGCAATGCATTCGACAGTCATATGATTGATGAACTTTCACAAGCACTTACCACCTATGAAGACCAGTCTGATTTACGCTGTGCTGTGATTTATGCACATGGAGAGCACTTCACGGCAGGATTAGATCTGCTTGAGCTTCAGCCGCGTATGTCAGATGGTATATTTTCGGAAGATATGAATCTGATTAACCCATGGGGCACGACTGGTCGTAAACGAAAAAAACCAGTCGTTGTCGCTGTGAAGGGGTATTGTTTTACTGCTGGAATAGAATTGATGTTGAATGCCGATATCTGTATTGCCCATCAAAATACCCAATTTACTCAACTTGAAGTGCAACGTGGCATCCTCCCCTTTGGCGGAGCAACTTCACGCTTCGTTAAAACTGCAGGTTGGTCTAATGCAATGCGCTACTTATTGACGGGGGATTTTTTTGATGCTGCAACTGCATATCGACTTCATTTGATTACTGAAGTAACAGAACAAGATCCGCTTGACCGTGCCATTGAACTTGCCGAATCCATCGCTTCAGCTGCTCCACTCGCTGTTCAAGCCACCTTGACGGCTGCTCACGAAGCGATTTCACATGATGAGCAGTACGCTTTTAATCAGTTAAAGACTCATCTTCTTCCACTAATACAATCTGAAGATGCAGTCGAAGGTATGCGAGCAATGAGCGAAAAACGTCAACCTCGCTTTAAAGGTCAATAGTTCAATATCGGGAAATATAGACATGCAAGCTATTCCAAATGTGAACCAGATGCCAAGAAGCATCAATAAAACTCAAGTTCAGTTTCCTGCCTTAGATAACTATATGCTCACCGGCACTCGCTACCTATCATCTGGTGTGAAGACTGTTGCACGTATTATTGTGGCTTCAGCGACAGCGGTTCCCCAACCTTTTTATCGCAGATTTGCAGAGTATGCTGCAGAACGTGGTTTTGAAGTGCTAACCTTTGATTATCGTGGTGTGGGGGCATCATCTCCAGCACAACTCAAAGGTTTTAAAATGAGTTATTTGGATTGGGGGAAACTTGATCTCGCTGGTGCCATTGAATACTTTTCTAGCGATACTTTCCCCTTATTTGTGACTGCACACTCTTATGGTGGTCAAGCCTTGGGACTTACCCCTAATCATCATCAAGTCAGTGCCATGTGTTGCTACGGTACAGGTGCAGGTTGGGCAGGATATATGCCGTTCAAAGAAAGATTCAAAGTATCCGTGATGTGGAGTATTGTGTTTCCACCCATTGTCGCAGTCACAGGTTATTTACCTTGGAGTAAATTCAATATGGGCTCTGATCTGCCTTTAGGGGTATATCAACAGTGGCGTCGTTGGTGCAAAAATCCGTTATATTTTTTCGCTGACCCCGAGCAACAAGATTTAAAAGCACAATATGCAAGTGTTAAAACCAAAATTTATGCTGTTTCAGCATTAGATGATGATTGGGCTCTCCCAAATTCGAGGCAAGCCTTTATGCAACATTATCGTTCTGCTGATATGCGCTACATTGATATCACAGCCAAACAGTATCAAATGCCTGCAATTGGACACATGGGATATTTCAAAAAAGGCGCAGAAAAAATTTGGGATGACATGCTCCAAAATTATCTCAATTTAGTTAATGATTAAATTCTAAATTACTGAATAAAGTCAGATTGATGCTCTACCCCTTGTGCGTCAGTATGTCGATACATGATGCCATATTGACTCACATAGTATTCAAGGGATTGATTACGATATTCCCATAAAATCGACCACTCACCTAAATCAAATTGATTGATCTGACATAAAGTTCGTGATGGCATCTTGTTCAAAAACTCATATTGAATTTGCTGAGCAAACTTGATATCACGATGATTTACACGTTTCTCAAACAGTAATTTTGCAACCTCATCAAACATACGAATATCTTCGACAGAATCCGTATCATACACCAAGCGCGCCGGCTGGCTGAGATCAGTAGGCTTGAGGAGTTTTGTTAAATCAAAGTGCCTCTGCGTATTCCCCATAATCAATTTAGGTTGTAATAATAGTCGCCATACGGCATAGCAACTGACCAAAGCAAAACACACCACGATTAGCATCATATTTTTTACTCATTCCGATGATTATTCATTGAATCGTTCATTACAGAAATGATTATTTCTTTATTTTTATTGTTAATTTTCTTGGTGTTATTAAGTTTTAACTTTTAAAATATTAACTTAAAAACCAGTAGAGCGATGGCACGAAACGTAACAACTCATTTCAAAATCCACATGTTATGTAAACCGTGTAAATCTAGGTAATTTTACTTAATCAATATCACTTAAAAGCATATTAAAAGGTCTCATTAAAATAGGGTTTAAAATCTTAGTGTTCTAAATCATTACGACATGTTTTGTCGTTTAACTTGATACGCATCTACACTATTCATATCTCAAATTTTATAATTTAACCATGAACTATTCCCGTAAACGCAAACCCATTACCAGTGCATGGCCAGTTGAGCATGATTGCTTCCTCATTGAAAACAGTCATCTTCAACTCGAAGCATTGCAACAGACGCTTCCTTATTCTGCTCAAGAAATTCAAGATCGCCAAGAAATCTTGGGGCTCACGAGACGTCGTCGTCAAATGAAAAAATTAGGTCAATTTTAATTTTCTAATGAAGCTAAAAATAAAATCCCAATAATCCATCAAGTTTAAGTATTTTTTGTTTAATAAATTAACCCTCGTGCCCTCTCTGACAATGAATCAATTTCGCCATATTCTTGGATGGTGATTTGCCATCATTTTTGCTCAACAATAATTATTATTTAAATGCTCTCTCAAAAATGGATCCAAAATATTTATTTTTAAAGATCATTATTGACTTTTTATCTAAAAAATAGAATTATTGGATCCAATTGATAAGGAGATCAACTCATGTTTGTAAAAAATGCTTGGTATGTGGCGGCACGACCTGAAGAAGTACAAGATAAGCCTCTAGGAAGACAAATTTGCGGTGAAAAAATGGTTTTTTATCGTGGTAAAGAAAACCAAATACATGCCGTTGAAGATTTTTGCCCACATCGCGGTGCACCTTTGTCATTAGGCTTTGTTGAAGATGGTCAACTGGTCTGTGGTTATCATGGGTTAGTGATGGGATGTGACGGTAAAACGGTTTCAATGCCTGGGCAACGTGTACGTGGCTTTCCTTGCAATAAAAGCTATCGCGCAATTGAAAAATTTGGCTTTATTTGGGTATGGCCAGGAGACCAATCGCTTGCAAGTGAAGATCAACTCCCAACTTTAGAGTGGGCTGAAAATCCAGAATGGGCCTATGGTGGTGGACTATTCCACATCAATTGTGATTACCGTTTGATGATTGATAACTTAATGGATCTTACCCATGAAACATATGTTCATGCAAACAGCATTGGTCAAAAAGAAATTGATGAAGCTGCACCAACCACTCGTGTTGATGGTGACCACGTTGTGACTGAACGTCATATGGAAAACATTTATGCACCTCCATTTTGGCAAATGGCTCTAAAAGGTAATAATCTCGCTGCAGATGTTCTAGTAGACCGTTGGCAAATTTGTCACTTTCATGCACCTAGCAATGTTCATATTGAAGTTGGTGTTGCCCACGCAGGACATGGTGGTTACAACGCACCGGAAAATAAAAAAGTGTCTTCAATCGTTGTAGATTTTATTACCCCCGAAACGGAAACGTCTCACTGGTATTTCTGGGGAATGGCTCGACACTTCCAACCCGACAACATCGAATTAACTAACCAAATTCGTGAGGGACAGGGCAAAATTTTCTCGGAAGATTTAGATATGCTTGAACAACAGCAACAGAATTTATTGAGACATCCTGATCGTAAATTGCTGATGCTGAATATTGATGCAGGCGGTGTTCAATCTCGAAAAGTAATAGACCGCTTGATCAGCTTAGAGCAAACGAATGATGAGCAGAAAATTACAACTTTAAATGTTGTTTAAAGTAAACCCACATTTTATCAGTTTTTCATTTTACCAAGGAGCGATACTCACATGGATGTGACTATTCAGAAGATTTATCGTCATAATGAACACATTTTATCTTTCGAACTGGTAAACACCCATGGTGAATTATTACCAGCTTTTCAAGCCGGTGCACATATTGATGTGCACTTAGGTAATCAATTAATTAGACAGTATTCTTTGGCAAATTGTAGTTCAGAGCAGCACCGTTACGTCATTGGTGTCCTGAATGATCCTTTATCACGTGGTGGTTCTAAATTTATTCATGAACAACTTCGTGAGGGTCAGCAGCTCAAGATTAGTGAACCACGAAATTTGTTTGCCTTGGTTCCTGAGACAGAATATGCATATTTGTGTGCAGGTGGAATCGGTATCACTCCTATCTTAGCAATGGCTAAAGAGCTTAAACGCAATAATCAGCCCTTCCAATTACTGTATTTTGTGAAAACGAGAGCTTCTATTGCATTCCAACAAGATTTAGAGGCTCTAGGAGATTCCGTCCACATCCATATTGATGATGAACCTGAAACACATATTCTTTTGAATACAGTCTTTGCCTCTCCTCATATCGATCATCATATTTATGTATGTGGCCCAGATGGTTTTATGAACTATGTGATCCATACCGCAGATACGCTCTCTTGGCCTAGTCATCAAGTACATAAAGAGCATTTCAGCGCACAAGCTATTGATACCAGTCAAGATGGCAGTTTTGAAATTGAGATTTTAAAAACAGGGCAACGTATTCATGTCGCAGCTGATCAATCTGCAGCACAAGCTTTAGAACATGCTGGAATCTGTATCCCTTTATCTTGTGAACAAGGTATTTGTGGCACTTGCTTAGTAGATGTAGTTGAAGGTGAAATTGATCACAGAGATATGTATTTAACTGAAGAGGAACAAGCTGCAAATGATCAATTCACACCTTGTTGCTCAAGAGCCAAATCTCAACGAATTATCATTGATGTTTAATTTGGATCGATAGATTTTCAAGTGTAGCCCTTCATTAATTGAAGGGTTTTTTATATAGACCCATCTGTATGAAATATTGAACGCATAGTCTCCCCTAAAGTAACCACATGACTATGCTCACGCATTAAACTTTCAGCGCGTGCTGAGTCTTGTTGCTTTAATGCATTGAATATTGAGCAGTGTTGGATATGCGCATATTGCAAACGACGAATTTCAGACAGCGCATTATTTTTATCATAAGTCAGTGCTTGTGCAGATGCCATAGGTAACTGATTGTTTTTACTGAGTGCTTGCACAATTGCGACATTATCCGAGCCTTGAATAATAGTATTGTGAAAAATAGTGTTGTAATGATGGTAGGTTTCTAAATCATCGCTTGTTAATTCTGGTTTATTGAATATGGAATCAATTTGCGTAATACAATTCAAAAGTGTTTGATGTTGATCTAACGTCATGCCTTTTTCAGCAAGCGTTTTTGCAGCAAGACCTTCTAAAACGCCACGTACATGCAACGCATCATGAACTAATTTGGATGAAATTTCTCGAACAGTATAGCCTCGAGTTGGATTTTTAACGAGTAAGCCTTCTTGCTCTAAAAGCCGAAAAGCCATTCGAATAGGTTGACGCGATACACCTAGCATTTCAGCAGTCGGAATTTCAGCCAAACGAGAACCTCCTGCAATCTCCCCAGAAATAATCATTTTTCGAAGTTCAATTAACACTTGCTGCCCTGAAGACATATAACTACTCAATTTTTTTGATCATGATTGATCCTAACGAGTCAGATTTGGAATATCAATCTCTGTTGACTTAAAGGACTCTTTTAGGCCGGAAATTCACTATTCTATTTTTGATAACTGAGGTGATTATGAGTTCGTATCATCAATATTTATTTTTTGAAGATTGGTTGCCATTAACTCTAGATTGTTTCGAATTAAATAAGCTAAATGGATATCTACCCCATCTAACATTTTTTGTTCTATCTCATTAACAATGTTTCGACATTGTTCGAGTTTTTCAAATCCTTTAGGCGTTACATTAATTAAAATTCTTCGTCCATGTGAGGGATCTGAAGCTCTACTGATCCAATCCTGGTTTTGTAAATCTTGTAGAATTTTATTGGTAGATTGCGGTTTAATAAATGAACGTTCTGCAAGTTTTGCATTAGATAGATTGCCTTTCGCAGCGATAACTGACAATGCTGTAAACTGAGATAAGGTGATATCTAAGTCTTTTAAACGTTCAGTTAACAGTTTACTCACAATACGATCAACCCTTGCAATTATATAGCTCAGTGTCGGAATCGAATGATTAACTTCTGACATTTTATATTCCTTAATAGATGAACAAAAGTATGACTACTGTCGTAATCATACTTTTAACATATGTTTAACGTGTAGTTATATTTAGAACAGCATCAGACTGCTCTGGACGTGGTTTGCGTACAAGCATTAATGCCGCAATAGCTGCAAATAAAATCAGTGGAATACTTGCACCAATGACCATTGCTGAACTAGAACCTAACGACAGTAGCATGCCAGCAAATAGGGGCCCTGCAAAAGATCCTATACGCCCTACTGCGACTGCAGCGCCTACACCCGTGCCACGCATTTCTGTTGGATAGAACATCGCTGCCAATCCGTAGAGCGCTGATTGGCCACCTACAATAAATAGACCACAACCCACAGCAGACAATACAAGTAAGGCAACAGTTGGTGAGATTGCAAGACAGCACAGTGATAACAAGATACCAATATATATAAATTTAATTACAGTACTCATGCGAATCTTATCAAGTAAAGTTCCCATGAGAATCGACCCGAAGATACCACCGATGTTGTAACCAATTTGAACATAGTTCGCCTCTGTTTTTCCTAAACCTTGTGCACCCATCAATAGTGGCAACCAGTTGAGTAAAAAATATAAAACAACTAACGTAAAGAAAAAACTGATCCAAATTTGAATCGTGGAAAAACGCCGTTCTTTTGCAAACAACACTTCAAAGAATGGGGTAGAAGTTTTATTCTTCGTCGCTGTTAAATAGTCTTTAGACTCTGGCAAATATTTCATTAGCAAAGGGATTAAAAGAATTGGCGCGAAGCCACCAATGTAGAAGATATGTCTCCATTGCGCATCACCAGCTAAACCCATTGCCACGAATGATGTCAACATTCCACCAAATGGAATACCGCTATACATAATACTGACTGCAATGCCTTTATGTTTCTCTGATACTGCCTCAGATGCCATGGTGATCATCATTGGTAAAGCGCCACCCATCCCTAAGCCAGTCAAGAAACGAATGATTAAAAGCAGTGTATAATCAGAAGCATATGCCGTTAGAACTGACATCACTCCAAAAATTAAAATACTGGTCAATAGAACTGCCTTACGCCCAATTTTATCAGCGAAACGACCTCCTAATAATGCACCAGGTAAAGTACCCAAGATTGCCGCGCTAAATGCCCATGCCATTTGAGTATTATCTAAGCCAAACTCTGCTCGCATCCGTGGTGCTGCTACGCCCATTGATTGAAGATCGAAACCTTCAAATACAGCGATAGCGAAACACAGTACGAGTGTAAGCGTAGCTTTAGTCTTACTACTTACACTTTGTTCCATTTTTTATTGTCCCTTTTAGAGCTTTTAAAATACTTTTAAAAAAATACACATCCTATGTATTGCCTCCGTCCAGGCAACTCAAAAAATATCACCTAAACTTATAAAATAATCAATATTTTTTTTTAAATAAAATTCATTTAAAATATTATTTTATTAAATATCAATAGATTATAAAAATTCTATAAAAAATTCAAAAAAACACTTGTATGTAAGTTTAACTGATATTATCTTAATTTCATCAGGACATAAAACAAACACTAAGGAGCTTATCATGTCTTATCAAAATCGCTGGTCCACTGTAGATGTAAAAGTTGAAGCTGGCATTGCTTGGGTCACTTTAAATCGCCCAGAAAAGAAAAATGCGATGAGTCCAACCTTAAATAAAGAAATGATTGATGTACTTGAAACGCTTGAACTCGATCCAGAAGCAGGTGTTTTGGTACTCACTGGTGCTGGGGATTCTTGGACAGCAGGTATGGACTTGAAAGAGTACTTCCGTGAGGTTGACAGCCAGCCAGAAATTTTCCAAGAACGAATTCGTCGTGATGCATCACGTTGGCAATGGCATTTACTTCGTTTTTATTCAAAACCAACGATTGCAATGGTAAACGGCTGGTGCTTCGGTGGTGGATTCTCACCACTAGTCGCATGTGATCTAGCCATTGCAGCAGATGAAGCTACATTTGGCTTGTCTGAAGTGAATTGGGGAATTCCTCCAGGTAACTTAGTGAGCAAAGCTATGGCTGATACAGTTGGTCATCGTGCTTCTATGTACTACATCATGACAGGCAAAACCTTCTCTGGTGTTGAAGCTGCAAATATGGGCTTAGTAAACAAGAGCGTTCCACTTGCACAATTACGTGCAGAAGTAACTGAATTGGCAAATAATTTGCTTGAAAAGAATCCAGTTGTACTGCGTACTGCGAAGAATGGTTTTAAACGCTGTCGTGAGCTGACTTGGGAGCAAAACGAAGATTACTTATACGCCAAACTGGATCAATGCAACTACCGTGATGATGAAGGTGGTCGTGCACAAGGTATGAAGCAATTCTTGGATGACAAAACAATCAAACCAGGTCTTCAAACTTATAAACGTCCTGCTTAAGCAGAATCTACTTTTTTCGTCATGATGGACATGTAAGGAAACATTCACCATGCAAAACGTACAGTTACTTATTCACGGCCAATCTGTTGCAGCAAGTTCAGGACAAACTTTTGAAAGAATCAGTCCAATTAATGGCTCAATCGCATCAACGAGTGCAGCAGCGACTTTAAGCGATGTTGATCGTGCAATTGAGTCAGCGCATGAAGCATTCAAAACTTGGTCTGCTCTATCACCAACAGACCGACGTTTAAAATTGCTTAAAGCTGCAGATTTGATGGATCAAAAAACTGAACAGTTTATTCAAACTGCAATACATGAAATAGGTTCAACTGCGACGTGGTATGGCTTTAATGTCCATCTTGCTGCCAATATGCTGAGAGAAGCGGCAGCCATGACTACACAAATTGATGGAAATATTATTCCATCAGATGTTCCTGGCAATATCGCTATGGGTGTTCGCGTTCCATGTGGTGTCATCGTTGGTATGGCGCCGTGGAATGCTCCTGTTATCTTAGCCACTCGTGCCTTAGCGATGCCTCTGGCTTGTGGGAATACAGTCGTACTTAAAGCATCTGAAGCTTGCCCTGCAACACATCGATTAATTGGGGAAGTACTTCATGAAGCAGGTATTGGCGATGGTGTTGTCAATGTCATTACTCATGCTCCGCAAGATGCTCCACAGATTGTAGAGCGTTTAATCAGTCATCCATTGACTAAAAGAATTAATTTTACAGGTTCAACGCATGTAGGACGAATAATTGCACAAACTGCAGCGAAATACCTCAAACCAGTGTTGCTGGAACTTGGTGGCAAAGCACCGGTCATTGTATTGGAGCAAGCGGACCTGGACGAAGCCGTTAATGCCATCAGTTTCGGCGCTTTTTTCAATCAGGGACAGATCTGTATGTCGACAGAGCGTGTTCTTGTGGATGAAAAAATTGCAGACCAATTCATCGAAAAATTGATCAATAAAGTTCAGAATATCAGAGCAGGAAATCCACTTGAGAGTCAAGAACCCCTGGGCGTTCTAGAAAGTTTAAAAGCTGCAACAAGAATCAAAAATTTAATTGAAGATGCACGTGAAAAAGGTGCATATTTACCACTAGGTTTAAGCATTGATGGTGCTATGATGCAACCTACTATCGTAGTTGACGTCACTAAAGATATGCAGATTTATGCCGAAGAGTCTTTTGGTCCTGTGTGCACCGTTCAACGTTTTAAAACTGTTGATGAAGCAATCGATTTAGCAAATGACTCAGAATTTGGATTATCTGCAGCAGTTTTTAGTCAAGATTTATCCCTAGCTCTAGATGTTGCTAAACGTATCGAATCAGGTATTTGTCATATTAATGGTGCAACCGTTCATGATGAAGCGCAAATGCCTTTTGGTGGCGTGAAACAAAGTGGTTATGGACGATTTGGAAGTAAAGTCTCAGTTGCAGAGTTCACTGAGCTGCGTTGGATCACCATGCAAACCAAAACTCGTCACTACCCTATTTAACGAATATTTCAAAGAGTTGACATGAAGTCAGCTCTTTTCGTTGGAAAAGAATAGCTAAAAATACATGGAGTGAAAACAATGTCGAATATGACGGTTCATACGCATAAATATCCTGAGCGATTTGTTAAATTAGGCAGTCACGAGATTGAGTTTCAATCTAAAAATGGCACTTTGTATATTTCCCCAAAAGAACAACTTAAACCATACCCACAAAAAATTACTGACCGTTTAATTCAATATGCTCAAACACATCCCGATCGTGTATTCGCAGCAAAACGTGGTCATGATGATGAATGGATTAAGCTTACATACGCAGAAACATTAGATCGAGCATGGCGTATTGCACAAAGTTTGAAACAATATTCACATCTTTCAACTGAACGTCCTATTGTCATTCTATCTGGAAATGATCTAGAGCATCTTACTTTGTCAATGGGAGCAATGCTTGCAGGAATTCCATTCTCTGCAATTTCTCCTGCCTATTCACTTATTTCTAAGGATTTTGGCAAGCTCAAACATGTGTTTGATATTCTAACACCAGGTTTGGTTTTTGCTAATGATGGTCAAGCTTTTGCTAAAGCGATTGAACATTGCTGTGATACAGATGATATTGTGATCGTTACGAATTCTGGAAAATTTGGTGAGAAAAATTGCCTTGCTTTCTCTTCACTCCTCTGCTCTGAAATTAGTGATATTAAAGATCATTATGAAACCATTGATGAACATCAAATAGCGAAATTTCTATTTACATCTGGCTCAACTAAAATGCCGAAAGCGGTACCTACAACGCATCTAATGCTATGTACCAATCAACAGATGCTGCTTCAGACCTTCCCTGAGTTTGAAGAGACCCCCCCAGTATTAGTTGATTGGTTAGCATGGCATCATACTTTTGGTGGCAGTCATAATGTAGGAATCGCACTATATAACGGCGGCACAATTTATATTGATGACGGCAAGCCAGTTCCAGGAAAGATGCAAGAAACCATCAGGAATCTTAAGGAAATTGCACCTACTGTGTATTTAAACGTTCCTAAAGGATGGGAAGAAATAACCGTAGCACTTGAACAAGATGCTGAGTTACGTGAAAAATTTTTTAGTCGAGTTAAAATTTTGTTTTTTGCTGGTGCTGCACTATCAGAAGCTGGTTGGAACAGACTTGACCAAATCGCGCAGTCACACTGTGGAGAACGTATTCGTATCATGAGCGGTTTGGGGATGACTGAGACTGCACCATCATGTGTGTTTACAACTGGTCCCAAAGTAATGGCTGGGTTCATTGGATATCCAGCTCCAGGTTGCGAAGTTAAATTAGTTCCCTATGGTGACAAACTTGAGTTTTGTGTTCGTGGTAAAAATGTCATGAAACATTACTGGCGTCTACCTATGGAACAACAAGCTAATATCTTTGATGATGAAGGCTTTTATCGCACCGGGGATGCAGTGAAATTAGTGGATCCATCCGACCCGAGTCAGGGACTCATGTATGATGGCCGTATAGCTGAAGATTTTAAGTTAAATACAGGTACCTTTGTCAATGTTGGAACTTTACGCAATAAAGTTCTCATTACAGGTAATCGATTTATTCAAGATGTTTGTATTACTGGTTCTAATTTAAGTGCGATTGGATTTTTAATATTTCCCAAAATTGCAGATTGCGCTGAGTATGCAGGATTAGATTTAAGTCTAGTTGGTGCTAAAGAGGTGCTTCTACACCCTAAAGTTCAACAGTGGTTCAAGCAGTTTTTAATTGATTTCAACAAAGATGCGACAGGTAGTTCAAATACCGTTTCGATGCTTTATCTCATGATTGAACCTCCACTTCTTGATGCAGGAGAAACCACTGATAAAGGCAATCTCAATCAAAGTGGTATCTTGAAACGTCGCATAGCAATGGTGGAAGAGTTATACGAAAAAAACATCAATAATCCACTCATTATTCGCATTCCAACCCTTAGAAATTAACTCAACTTTTTTATTCAGCAGCGTTTAGTCAAACGCTGCTTAGACAGTTGCATTCAAAATTAGGATAACGCTATGCAGAAAGATAGTGATTTTGAGCTGTTTCGGGACAATTATCGACGCTTCCTAGCAGAGTTTGTCGCCCCATATTATGAGTCATGGGAAGAGCAAGGACTCATGCCTCGACAAGTTTGGGATCAACTTGGACAAAATGGATTTTTATGCGTCGATGTGCCTGAACAATATGGAGGTTACGGCGCACCGATATATTATTCACAAATGATCGTTCAAGAAACTGCTCGAGCGGGCTTCTCTGCGTTAGCCGTTGCAATCGGTGGTCAGAGTGAGCTTGTTTCACCCTATATCCAGAATATTGGAAGTGAAGATCAAAAACAATATTGGTTACCTAAAATGGTATCCGGTGAAGTTGTTACAGCTATTGCAATGACTGAAGCCAATGCAGGTTCAGACCTACAAGCCATCCGCACTCAAGCCTTATTAGATGGCGATCATTATGTGGTAAATGGCTCAAAAACGTTTATATCGAATGGTCAACATGCAGATCTCATAGTTTTAGTTGCTAAAACTGATCCTCAAGCAAGAGCTAAAGGTATTTCGATTTTATTGGTGGATGCTCATTTAGATGGAGTAAAAAAAGGTCGTGGTCTAAAAAAAATTGGACTTCAATCTCAAGACACTGCCGAATTATTTTTTGACCAAGTCAGAGTTCCTAAAGACCAATTATTAGGTCAGGAAGGTCAAGGCTTTAGCTATCTCATGCAAGAACTTCCACGTGAGCGTTTGAGTATTTCTCTCATGGCATTAGGCGCTTTGCAAGGTGCTTTAGAAATGACTCAAGAATATGTCCTCGAACGTAAAGCTTTTGGACAATCAATTGCACAATTTCAAAATACTCGTTTTGTAATCGCTCAAGCCAAAATTAAAACTCTAGCAGCCGAAGCCTTTGTCGAAAAATGTAAGTCGCTTTATCAACAGCGAGTATTGGATGTAAGCGAAGTTGCGGCATTGAAATGCTTCATCACTGATACCCAATGTGAAGTCATTGATCAACTTCTGCAATTGTTCGGGGGATATGGATACATGCGGGAATATCCAATATCTCGATTTTATGTCGATGCACGTGTTCAAAAAATTTATGGGGGAACCAATGAAATTATGAAAGAAATCGTTGCAAGAGAACTTTTAGGAAAATAACACAAAGATTACCTCTATGTATTAATACTATTTCAGGATGAAATAAAGATGAAAAAATTATGGATCACACCACTTCTATTATGTACCGCTCCAGTATTTGCAAATAATTTTATCGACCAAAGTAAAGTCGAATTAACTGCACGTAACTTCTACTTTGACCGTGACTTTAAAGTTGACAATAGATACCCCGCATTAAGAGACTGGACACAAGGATTTATCTTTAAAGCGCAATCTGGATTCACCGATGGAACGATTGGTTTTGGTTTAGATCTATTAGCGACTGCAGGTTTTAAACTGGATGCTGATGCTAAATATGGAGGTACAGGAAACTTAATTCGTTCCTTGGCAACCAATGAGCCTGCAGATCAATATGGTGAAGTTGGAGTCACTTTAAAAGCTAAAGTTTCTGAAACCGAGGTACGTATAGGGACTCTTCAACCCATGACTCCTGTTTTAGTCGGCTCTCCAGCACGACTTTTACCTCAAACGTATCGAGGTGTTGCAGTTCAATCTAAAGATATTCAAGGTCTGGATCTCCAAGCATCCTATATTGATGAAGTCAATCAACGTGATTCTACAAATTATGAAGCTATAAAAATCTCTGGAGTAAATGGTCGTTATATTTCTGAAGAAACAGATTATTTGTATTACTTAGGTGGACATTATGACTTAACTCATAATCCATTGCGGTTGACTGCATTTCATATGGATGTTAACGACTTATATCGCCAATCGTTGTTAGGCATAACCTATAAATATCCAATCTCTAATCAATCCACTTTTACAACACAGTTGCGTTACTACATTAGCGATGAAGATGGGACTGCTAAAGCGGGTTTAGTTGACAATCATTTACTTCATAGCCATTCAGAACTTCAACACCAAAACCATAAGTTTATCTTTTCTACATTTCACCACTTTGGAGATACTGCTTTTCCGTACTTAACTGGAGGAGAAACTGGACTAGCAATTGATACTTGGACTGGTGAGTTTTTGAATGCGAAAGAGCGTGTTTATAGCCTGCGTTATGAATACGATTTTAAAGACTATATTCCAGGTCTTCGTTTTATGACCCGCTATACCCATGGTAGCAATATTTACGCACCACAGTTGGGTGGTACAGATTTTTCGGAAGATGAATTGGATTTTGATCTAGCTTACATAGTTCAAAATGGCCCACTAAAAAATTTAGGTTTACGCGCGCGTTACGCGATCTACGATAATGATATGCCAATTACCGCCAATATTAAGCCAGCCAATGAAACTCGTATCAATATTGATTACACGTGGAAATTTAAATAATAACAAAAGGGTTCTTTACTGAGGAACCCTACCCTCTCTAAGGATAATAAGTATGAAATATTTAATCGGCTTATTGGTCTATACCACCACTACATTAAGTTTGGCAAATACCCAATATTCACCACAACCCATAAAACTTGAACCCCTTGCGACATTCAATGTTGAACTCACAGCCCCAGTTTGGGAACTCGGTAAAACTTCAGATTTAGGGCAAAGACGCATTATCCCAATCACTGGAGGAACTTTTTCTGGACCAAGTTTGAAGGGGCGTATTCTTAACAATGGTGCAGATTGGCAAAAGGTCGATAGCAAAGGTTTGGCATATATAGATACGCGCTATTTATTAGAAACTGATGATGGTGCTCTGATTTATTTACAAACTAAAGGTTATCGCCATGCTTCACCACAAGTACTAGAACAATTAAGTCGTGGCGAAGATGTTAATCCCACTCAATATTACTTCAAGTTAACCATGCAGTTTGAAACTAGCTCAGAAAAATATGCATGGCTAAATCAGACAATTGCAGTTGGAAGTGCAATGCGTCTCGGAAAAGCCGTGATCTATGATGCATTTACAGTGAAATAAATATTAAAAGGAGTACTTTTCAATGGACGAACAAGTTTTATCTAATTTACCCCCTATTCATCATTTATTAGGTGGTCATCAACTTCAGTGGGACAAGGAAAAGCGAGTAATTTCAGTTCAATATATTGCTCTTGAAAGTTTTACTAATCCTAGGGGAAGTGTTGAAGGAGGCATGATCTGCGCCATGCTTGATGATGCAATGGGAATTTTAGCTGCCTTAAATCAAACAGAAAAACCAGCTGCCACAATTAATTTAACAATTGATTTCTTCAGACCATGTGAAGTTGGTGAAGTATTGGCAAAAGCATGGTTCATTAAAGAAGGACGTAAAATTTTAAGCATTGAAAGTGAAGCTTGGCAGCATGGAAAGTTAGTGGCAAAAACCAGTGCTGCATTTATGGTTCTATAAGGATTAAAAAAGAATGGATATCTTAAAATTAAAGGACTTTGTCGATAATGAAAAAATAAGTTCATATCAAAAATTCGTCGTTTTTTTCTGTTTTATTTTATACATTATCGATGGATTCGATTTCATGATAATGGCTTATTTGGCAAGTTCAGTTGCCAATGAGTTTTCATTAACTGGTACTAATATAGGAACTTTAATCAGTGCTGGTTTAATTGGTATGACCGTCTGTTCATTTTTACTTGCACCTCTCGCAGATAAAATCGGTAGACGTAATTTGATTAATCTTTGTCTATTAATCTGTGGTTTGAGCATGTTTGCATCTGCATTTGCCACCGATTTTAAGCAATTGGTTCTGTGCAGATTTTTCACTGGTGTTGGTATTGGTGGTGTTCAAATCAGTGCTATGATTTTGGCCAGTGAATATTCTCCAACTAAATATAAAAGTTTTAGTGTTGGGATATTATCTGCCGGTTATGGGATTGGAGCAATTAGCGGAGCACTACTTGCTGTATATAGCTTAGAAAGTATCGGTTGGAGACAAGTATTTCTAATTGGTGGATTCGTTACTACATTTGCTTTTCTTTGCTCATTGAAATTTTTACCAGAATCGATCGATTATTTATTACTAAAACAACCAAAACATGCTTTGGAAAAATTGAATCAAATTTTCTCTAAAATGCATAAAAAACCAATTCTCACACTCCCCAAAGCATATGTAGAAAATCAAAAGTCTTCTTACGTAGAAATATTTAACCACAAGTATTTAGTTAAATCCCTTGTATTATGGGTTTCTATATTCTTTATTCTTTTTGGTTTTTATTTCGTGATGGGCTGGACACCTAAAATTCTCAATAGTTCTGGTCTAGATAACTCATTATCTATTAAAACTGCCATGATGATCAGCGTGGGTGGTATTTTAGGTAGTTTTATCATTGGTGTTCTTAGTTCTAAAGTCAGCGTATACCTCAATCAAATTGCCTTTTTAATCCTCACGTACGTATGTATTTTATTGTTTGTGAACAATACAGATAATTTAAATATATTAATCATCGTTGCCACAACGCTAGGATTCTTTATTAATGGCTGTTTAGCTGGAATCTATGCCATTTCTACACAGCTCTATGAGGCAGATGTACGATCAACAGGCGTGGGGATTGCAACCGGTGTTGGTCGTTTTGGTGGTATTTTCTCTCCAATCATTGCGGGATACTTTTTAGACCTAGGGAACTCGCCTTTAGAATTGTACGGAAATTTTGGTTTTGCATTTGTTTTAGCAGCTATTGCCATTTTCATCATCTATAAGTTAAAACAAAAATCCGTAGTAAATACACCATATGTCGTTTTACAAAAAAAGCCTCAATAATTTATGCTCACGAATATATAACTTTGTATTGTTAAGATAAGTTGTTTCATCAAAATCTATTGATAGAAACAACAAAAGGTCAGTGAAATCACTGACCTTTTGTTGTTTCTTGTTCAAAGTTTAAATATCAAAGAATACAGTTTCATTTTCACCTTGAATACGAATATCGAAACGATAAACGATCTGACCATCACGCTCTTCACGCTTAGCAATGAGTGTTTGACGACGTGGCGCCCACTCAATACCATTCAAAATTGGGTCTTTCGCATTCGCTTCAGCTTCATCCTCGAAGTAAACTCGAGTATGTAAACCTAAATTGATACCACGCGCAAAAATAACCAGCGCGATATGTGGTGCTTGCTGTGAACCCTTACGTCCAGGAACAGCACCTGGTTTGATCGTATCGAAGCTCCAAAAACCAGTGTCAAAATCCGCACCCGCTCTACCCCAACCTAAAAAGTTTGGATCTGGCTGCTTCCCTTGCGTATCCTGCTGACTTGGATAAACACCATTGGCATCAGCTTGCCAAATTTCTACGAGTACATCGCGAAGTGGTAAACCCAAACCGTCAAAAACTTGCCCTTCGAGGCGAATACGTTCACCTTGAGTGCCATCTTTCACCATTTGATTATTGAAGCTATGCTCAAATACTTCTATACCAGCTTGATTAGGCATTAATCCAATATGGACATATGGACCACCTGTTTGAGATGGTGTTTCATGTAATTCTTCAAATTTCCAGCCATTCATCCTGATGCTCCCTATCAAGTCAAATCATTTTCAAAATATGTCGCACGACGACCACGTAAAGTAATGTCAAAACGATAGCAACGACTATCTGCTTCAATAAAGTTGCTCTTGTCTTCGAGCGCAATTAAAGCTCTTCGCTGTTGTTCTGAAGGAACAGTTTTTAAAATTGGACAGCTATCAATTAATGTATCGCCTTCAAAATAAAACTGGGAAATCAAACGCTGTGCCCAGCCATCTGCCATCACAGAAAAATGGATATGTGCTGGACGCCACTCATTGATACGGTTACGCCACGGATAAGGTCCTGGTTTTATCGTTCTAAAAATGAAGAATCCATTTTCATCTGTGAGCATTCGACCGCAACCACCAAAGTTAGGGTCCATAGCTCCCACATACTGATCATTTGGATGGCGATAACGTCCTGAGGCATTCGCTTGCCATACTTCAATCAAAGCATTTTTAACAGGACGACCAAATTGATCACGTAAATAACCATGAATAATGACGCGTTCACCAACAGGTAAACCATCTTTTGCATAATTTAAAATTAAATCATTGTCTTTAGGACCCAATAATTCTGCGCTAAAGTGAGGTGCAGTAACCTCGGTTAATGTTTGCGCAATCGAAATCAGTGCATTTTTCGGGGAACGTAATACACTGGTTTTATACCCCGGTGCATATGCTGGTGGATGATCATCTGTATTTCGCTGTGCATAAGCACCCATCAGAATTTGAGACATGAATCTCTCCTTATTCAATTTAAAATATCGTCCGTTTATTTAATTTTCTCAGGCGAAATGCCTAACTCTGCAAATACTTCTTCTGCCATATGCATTGCAGCATTGGCTGCAGGAAGTCCTGCATATAAAGACGCATGCAAAAATAATTCTTTAAGATCATCTTTAGTGACGCCATTGTTGAAACAAGCACGAATATGCATTCTGAGCTCTGCTTCACGCCCCAATGCAAGTAAGATTCCAATCGTCACCAAACTACGTGTATGTCTTGGCAATCCTGGTCGTGACCAAACCTCACCCCATGCAAAACGACTAATGAAGTTTTGAAAATCAGCATTAAATTCATTTAAATTTTCAAGTGAACGCCCGACATGGGCTTCACCCAAGACTTCAGTACGGACTTCTAGCCCCTGCTTATAACGTTCTTCATCATTCATGAGGTTGTTCCTCTTTAAAATTGAAATTATTTGATGTTCAGATGTGCTTAAGACTGAATAAAAGCAAGCAATGCTTGGTTAAATTCAACTGGTCGCTCAATATTGGATAAATGCGATGCATCTATGACTGCAAGTTGACAGTCAGGTATATGTTGTTTTAAAAACTCACCATCATTCACTGTGGTCACAGGATCTAAGCCGCCACATAATGCCAAACAAGGCACAATAATTTTCCCAAGTTGATTGCGTAAATCCGTCTGAGCTAAAGCACGACAAGAGGCTGCATAGCCTTTAGGTTGAGTGACAGACAAACTCTGAATGGTTTTTTGAGCTGTCACATCGTGTAAATAATCAAATTGTTCACTAAACCAACGCGTATGTGTAGTACTGACGATATCAGCCAAACCATTTTGTTCAACCGCATCTGCACGACTCAACCATGCCTCGGCATTTCCAATTTTTGCTGCTGAATTTGCAATCGTAATAGAGTTAAAACGCTCTGGTGCAATTATGCCTAATTGAATCCCAGTAACTCCCCCCATGGAGATACCACAAAAATGCGCTTTTTCTATAGAGAAATGATTGAGTACATCAAGGACATCATTGGCTAAATCAATGATTGTGGTATTTTCAATGACATTACTTCTTCCATGACCACGTGTGTCGTAGCAAATCACATCATAATCTTTGGAAAAATAATCAATTTGGGCTTGCCACATGCCATGATCAGTGCCCAGTGAGTTTGAAAAAATGATGCTTGGTTTTGTATCGTCACCAAAACGATAGACCGCAAGCTGCTGACCATTACGATTATTGATTAATGTCATTATGGTGTACTTCCTTGAACGCTCTCTAGTACCGCATCTATTTGTGCTTGAGTATTTCCTAGATAATGTTGCGGATTAAAAATCTGACGGAGTTGATCTAGATCAAAAATAGCTAATATTTCTGGATTATTTTGTACAACATCGAGTAAGTGTCGTTGTTCGGTAACTGCTTGCTTACAAGCAGCTTCCACAAGATGATGTGCATTCAATCGACCCATCTGAGGTGCGAGTGACATCATCAGTGCTTCAGCCATGATTAATCCTTGCGTGCACTCTAAATTTCTGAACATATTTTCAGGATCTACTTCTAATCCCGTAAATACATCGATTGCTCTACTTAAACTACCCGCCGTCAGTTGAAATAACTCTGGTAACGCTAGCCATTCAGCATGCCATGCACCTAAACTTCGTTCATGTTCTTGTACTAAGCTTTGGTAGATACTTGACATTAATGCAGGGACGCGATTTGCAGCGGCTAGAATTGAAGCAGCTGCAACAGGATTACGCTTATGAGGCATCGTCGATGACCCTCCACGCCCAGCACCACTCGGTTCAAACACTTCTGCAATTTCTGTTTGCATCATGAGTGACCAGTCACGGGCCATCTTGCCCAAGTTTCCTGTAATCGTTGCAAGTACATGTGCAATTTCGGCTACACGATCTCGCTCCCCATGCCATGTACATACGGGTGTATTTAAACCAAGTTTTTGTGCGTAGGTACTCACTACAGCCGAACCATATTCAGTTAATGAAGCTAAAGTACCTACCGCACCACCTAACTGCGCTGTTAAGACATGTTGCTGTAACTGCTGAACACGCTTTAAATCTCGATCTAAACTAGAGAGCCACCGTGCTGTTTTATGTCCAAAGGTAAGCGGTAAACCTTGTTGCAACCATGTACGTCCGATCATCACCTGATCACGGTATTGAATCGTCAGTTTTTTAGTTGCCTGAATAGCCTGGATAAGTTGCTTTTCGATCAGCTGTAACGCATCTTGAGCTTGCAGCATAAAGGCCGTATCAATGATATCTTGGCTGGTCGCACCCCAATGCACATAACGAGAAGCATCTTCATTGATTTTTTTCACAGCAGCAGTGAATTGCTTTACGAATGGAATTGCAATATTGCCAGCGAGACCACTGGACTGTGCCAAATGATCAAAATTAATAATGGAATGAATTTCTTGTTCTGCAACACGTTGAATCGTTTCAGCAGCAATTAAGGGAATAACACCAACTTCAGCTTGAGATTGAGCCAGTGCAACCTCTGCACGCAACATATATTTTACGAGTGCTTCATCACTAAATATGATATTTACATCATTCTGATAAAACAAACTTGCATATAACTGACTCATAACTTATCCCTATTACGCTTCATCATGTGTTTCACCATAAAGCGTCTATCCAAAAATTGCTGTTAAACTTTTTCAATAATTAAAGCGACGCCTTGACCCACACCGATACACATAGAGCACAATGCATATTTGCCACCAGTTGCTTCAAGTTGATTCAGTGCAGTCGTCACCAAACGCGCA